>DAHXMB010000200.1:0-24972 GCA_027365695.1 Candidatus Acididesulfobacter sp.
AAAAAATAAAAAAATAAATTAATAGAGCTATATTAACTATATTTAAATTTAAATATGCGAATAATAAATATTTCCAAATTTATTTTTTAAATATACGTCTAACTTTTTAGCTTTAGTAACGCTGCCTTTAGAATATGCGATAACGTGACCCGTTGCAATTGCAAACCCTGTTTTATATTTTCCTATTATGATAATGCCGATTAAAACAAAGAAATCTTCGGGATTGCTGATACCCACTGCAGGGTACAGCAGCCTCACAGGTTTTCAGGCAGGTGAAGGATATTATTTTGATCTTGGAAGAAGCCAAGACCTTACATACAATTTAAATTATTACAGTTTCCTCGGTATAGGAAATTCGTTAAAATATAGATATAGTTTAAATCAATTTTCACATGGCTCTATATACGGTTTTTATATTAATGAAAGCAGCGGTCCTAAAAGCCTTGCTTTATCCCCGCATTTATCCCGTTATCTGTTGTTTTCTCATAATGCAGATTTTATAGACGGTGTAGCAATTAAGACAAATTTAAATATCCCAAGCGATCCTGCTTTTTATGAGGATTTTTCGACAAACGTATATCAGATGACTAAAAATAGGCTTTCTTCTAATTTTTCAGCGACAAAAGATTTCGGCAGTTTTTCGTCCAGAATAAATTTTTTAAGATTAGATAATTTATTTTTTCCGAATTATGCTACCGTTGACGAATATCCGAGGCTTTCGCTCAGCGGCGAGGACGAGCTTAAAAAATTTTATTTTGCACCTTTGTATTTAAAATTTAATTCATCTTTAAATGTTTTAAGAAGCGCGAGCTATTATAGCGCAAACAGATTAGATATTTTTCCGGATTTATATATGCCTTTTAAATTATTAAGCGGCATAAATATCACTCCTTCAGCCGGTTTCAGATATACGGGCTATGATGATATCAAAAATGCGGGGGTTAGCAGCCAAAATTATCCAAATCAAAGCAGAGAAGTATATTATGCAGGCATTTCAAGTAATGCAACATTATTTAAGAATTATAAAAATAATAAAAACGGCAGCGGATTAATTTCTTTTGTAAAACCCTATATCAACTATAATTTAATCAGGCCGGTAAATCAATCGGGGCTTCCTTTATTTGATCAGACCGATTATATACCGCCGCAAAGTGCGGTTAAATATGGGTTTAGCTGGGATTTAGAAAATTATTCAAAAACAAATATATCAAATTTATTCAGAATGGATATTTATCAATACCATTCATTTTCAGGCAATTTTATTAATCCGGTTAATTATTTCAACTATAATAATTCAAATTCGGATATTATGGGCAGGTTGAGATATCATCCGTTCGGTAACATTCATTTTATAGCTTCATGGAGTTACGACGATAATAATTATGTTTTTAATAATTATAATTTAGGCACGCAATTAACTGATTTTAGAAATGATTCTTTAGGGTTTGGATACACTGCGGTTAATGATATTCAAGGTTATCTCGGGGCGTTGGATATGTTTAATTCGAGCAATCCTTCATTGTTTCCGCAGGGTCTTTCTTTAATTACTCCTACAAATACATTATCATATGCAAGCGTGGGCGCTAATTTAAATATTATTGGCGGATTCAGCCTGAACTTGGCAGAAAATTATGATGTTACAACTCATAAAGATGTTTCAAATTCTATCGGAATAATATATAATCTGGGTTGTCTCGGGTTTGTTGCAAGCTATACAAATATGCCTTATTTTCATCAGTGGGCTTTTTCATTCGGTTTGGTGCTCAAAGGAATAGGAACTTACGGTTTCGGCAATATGGTTTCACCGGCTGCAACAGCAGGCGGAGTTAGCGTAATGACGCCTAATTATGCTTTTAATCCTTGATGCGATAACACTAAGGCGTCATCATAACGTTAAATATAATCAACTATAAATATTAAACATTAAAATTATGAAAACATATCTTGTAACCGGCGGATTGGGTTTTATAGGAACAAATTTTATAAAATATGTTGCAGGCAATAGAAAAGATATAGAAATTATAAACATTGACAGTATTACCTATGCTGCAAACCCCGATAATATAGATGAGGGGAAAACAAATAATTATAAATTTTATAAAATTGATATAGTTAATAACGATGAGCTTTCAGAAATTTTTAAAAAAAATAAAATTGATTATGTCGTTAATTTTGCGGCGGAATCCCATGTAGACAGATCAATTATCAATCCTTCTATATTTATAAAAACTAATATTGAAGGAACGCTAAACTTGCTTAAATTGTCTTTGGAATATAAAATAGAAAAATTTCTTCAGATTTCTACCGATGAAGTTTATGGTTCTCTGGGGGAAAAAGGTTTATTTACGGAAATAACCCCGTTATCTCCGAGAAGCCCATACTCTGCTTCAAAAGCATCCGCCGATATGCTTGTTATGTCATTTTTTCCTACTTACGGTATGCCTGTTTTAATCACAAGATGTTCAAATAATTACGGACAATACCAGTTCCCTGAAAAATTGATACCGCTGACTATTATTAATGCATTGACGGGAAAAGACATTCCTTTATACGGCGACGGTAAAAATATCAGAGACTGGATATATGTGGACGACCATATAAAAGGGGTACTCGCCGTTCTTGACAAAGGAGAATTCGGGGAAGTTTACAATATAGGCGGACTGAGCGAAATGCAAAATATAGATATTATTTCTTTAATTCTTAAAAAATTAAACAAGCCTTTATCTTTAATTAAATATGTTAAAGATAGAGCCGGACATGATAGAAGATATGCCATAGATTTTTCTAAAATTAATAAAGAACTGGAATTTAATCCCCAATTAAATTTAGATAAAGGATTAGACTTAACCATCAATTGGTATTTACAAAATGAAAAATGGTGGAAGAAAATAATTTCAGGAGATTATAGGAATTATTATAATACTATGTATAAAATGGGGTAATTTAAATGCAAAAAGTTATTGCTCTGATAGGTTCTACCGGAATGCTCGGAATAGATGTAAATGCAGCATTAAAAGACGATAATGCAGCAATTCATAATTTTAATTCCGTAAATCTTGATATTACGGAATTAAACGATGTTATGAATGCTCTCGTCAAGTTTAAACCTGATTATATAATAAACTGCGCTGCTTATACAAATGTTGACTTGGCGGAAACCGAAAAAGAAAAAGCCGATAAAGTTAATCACATAGGAGCATTAAATCTTGCAATCGCATCTAAAGAAATTAATGCAAGGTTGATTCATATAAGTACCGACTATGTTTTTAACGGTCTAAAGAAAGCGCCTTACAATGAAAATGACGATGTTAATCCTATCAATGAATACGGTCTTTCAAAATTAAAAGGCGAAAATGCGATTAAAGATTCTAAAGCAAGCTATATTATATTAAGAACCGAATGGCTTTACGGTAAAAACGGCAAAAATTTTGTTAACACGATATTAAAATCGGCAGATACTAAAAAATCAATAGATGTCGTAGATGATCAGTTTGGTTCGCCTACATATACCAAAGATGTTGCCTTTGCAATAAGAGATATAATTATTAACGATAAAGGAAATAATGAAATATATAATATAGCTAACGGCGGGTATGCTTCATGGTATGAGTTCGCGGCAGAAATTATCAAGATTTTTAAAAGAGCTAACTGCAACATAGTTCCTGTCTCGTCCGATAAATTTGTCAGGCCTGCCAAAAGACCGGCCGATGGCAGACTTGATTGCGCCAAAATTAAATTAGACTACAAGATTGAATTGAGAAATTGGAAAGACGCGTTAAAAAAATATTGTTATGATATAGGTTATTTTATCTTATAAATAAAATAAATAAAAGCAGGTATCTTTAAAAAATATTTATGTATTTATGTATTTATGATTTATTTATTTATTTATATAGTTATATAGTTTGAAAAATTTAATTTTATGTATATAATATAATTATAGATATAAAGAGAGATAAAGTATGTAATTTATTTTAAATATATAAATTAATACAAAGTAATATAAATATAATTTTAAAACAATTTACGGAGGTTGTAATGAAGAAATTTTTAGTCCTTGCCCTTTTTTTCGCCGTTCTATCAATTTATTTACCTTTGAATTCTGCAAATGCGTTGGTTTTAGGAAAAAACAACATGAAGTCGTCGCATAGAACTATGCATCATAGATATATGCATCATAGAATGACTGCAGAAAAAGCAAAACTTATAGCATACGGTAAAAAACTTTTTTATTCTAAATCTATCGGTTCTAACGGTTTTTCATGCGCCACCTGTCATGTATACAGCGCAGACACATATATTAAGATGCACGGCAGAGGCATGGTTATTATGACCGTAAAGAATGCTAAGCAAAAAATAGCAGCATTTAATAGAATGCATCACAAGCACTTGACTCTCGCCAAAAAGGTTAAAATGTGCGACAGAATGGCATTGAAGGGCCCAGGCTTGAGAGGTAGGAAACTTAAAGCTATGGTAGCTTATATTAACTCTTTGTAATTTAAATTTATGCAATTTTTATTGAAAATTCAATAATAATTATAATAGGCGTCTTTTATTAGATATTTTAATAAAAGACGCCTATTTAATTTTTTTATGATGCATTAATGCACTATAATATATACTATAATAGTATAAATATAATAAATTAAAATAAATCAATATAAAATATAATCAAAATTAATGAGTGCATCTTTCGGTGATAAATTAAAAAAAAGATTTCTGGCAGGATCAACAATAATTATTCCTGTTCTAGTAATAATATTTGTTATTGTATGGCTTCTTGATGAAATCAATATCTTATTTAATCCTTTTTCATTAATCGTAAAACATTATTTTCATATATATATACCTGATATAGGTTTAATACCTTTTATAATTATTATATTTATTGTTGGATTTCTTGTTGCAAATGTAATAGGTAAAAATATTATAGGTTTTTTTGAAAAAGGAATTTTAAAAATTCCGCTTGTAAATCTTTTATATCAATCCACAAAACAATGGATTGATATATTTTCTTCCGATAAAGCTTCATTTAAAAAATTCGTTCTTGTCAGATATCAGGATAACAAGTTTTTATACGGGTTTTTAACTTCCGAAACAAATATCGGAACGAAAGAAAATATGGAACCATATTGCGTAGTATATATACCAATGAATCATCTTTACATAGGTTTCAGCATGATTGCAAAAAAGGAAGATGTTATCGAAACGGATATTACTATTAAAAACGGCATACAGATTATACTGTCCGCGGGTATTTCTTTTCCAAATTATATTGAGTTATAAGGCGTAATACTAAAAATATAATATTTTGAATTATTATAAATATTGTAATTTAAAACAATACAATTAAAACAATAGAAAATAAATAAGAGGTTAATAAAATTTATGAAATTAAAAACATACCATTTGTTTAACCCTATTTTTTCATTTATATTAGATAATCCCGTAAGAAAATTTATTGAAAATCCTGAAAAAAAAATAAAAATAATGGGCGTAAAATCAGGAATGAAAGTTCTTGAAGTCGGCGCTGCCAACGGTTTTCTAACGTATTATCTTTCAAGGCAGGTCGGCAGTGACGGTTCCGTGATATCAATAGATATCCAGAAAAAAATGGTAGATAAAGCATTAAGAAAATCTTCTTTTTTGAGCAATGTCAGTTTTAAAATTGAAGATGCGGCTAATTTAAAATCAATTAAGAATAATGAGATTGATTTAATATTTCTTTATTATGCGTTTCATGAAATTAAAGAAAAAGAAAAAGCCATTAAGGAATTTCATAGAGTTCTTAAAAATGGCGGTATTTTATCAATCAAAGAGCCCAAATTTGAGATTAATGAAAAGGATATCGCCGATTATAAAAATGCGGTTATAAGTAATTCTTTTAATATTATGAAAAATGAAAAAGATAGTGATTTATTAGGGCGTTATATTAAATTTATTAAATATTAAAATATTAATAATTTTATTTAAATTTAACGAAGGGTATATAATTATAAAAATTATTTTATATAATGCATAATAGATTTTATGTTAATTATTTATCAAATGAATTAATAGGCAAAGAAATAGATTTGCCGTTAATATTAAACCATGTTAAAGCATTAAGATTGAATAACGGTTCGGAAATTAAACTTTATGACGGTTCAGGAATATTATGTGCAGGAATTATAAGTTGTATTTCGAAAAAAAACATTAAAGTCAAAATTTTATCTTTTGAAAAATTTGCGGAAAAACCTGTCAGAATTCATCTTTTTTTACCGATTATTGCTTCAAATTTAATGGATATTATGCTTTCAAAAATTTGCGAGCTTGATATTTATTCAGTATATCCGCTAATAACTCAAAGATGTATAAGATATTTAGATAGTTACGATTCTAAAAGCAAAATTGACAGATGGAAAAAAATCTCTGCATCCTCAATGATATTGTCAGGCAGAAATCAAATGACTAAAATACTGCAGCCTGTTGATTTTAAAGAAGCGCTTTCTTTATGCGTCAAATTTGATATTAAATTTATAGGCGACTTATCTTCAAATAAATTATTAAAAGATTATCTGCTAAATCATTTATCGTTAAATAATTTAAATAGCAATGAGTTTCAGAATAATTATTTCAATATTGCTTTGTTTATAGGACCTGAGGGAGATTTTTCCGATGAAGAATTAAAATTGGCGGAAGAACAATCTTTTATTCCTGTGAAATTAGCGGATTATGTAATGAGTTCTTTCAGCGCAGCTATATTTTCCGCAGCGGTATTTGTTTGTTTTTTTATGTAAAATAAAAATAATAGATTATTTATGCAATATAATTATTATGAAACTTAAATATATTGAGCTTTTTGGATTTAAGACTTTTCCCGATAAAGTTAGAATACAATTTGACGAAAAAATTAGCGTTATAGTCGGACCTAACGGCTGCGGCAAAAGCAATATTGTTGATGCCGTAAGATTTATTGCAGGGGAACAGAATTTAAAAGAATTGCGTCTTAAAAATATGAACGAACTTATATTTAACGGTTCTGCTTCAAAATCAAAAAATGTATCTTCCGTTGCAGTTGCAAAGGGCGTCTTTTTAAATGACGGCGAAATTGATTTTAAATACAAAGATTTTTCTGAAATTATGGCAGAAAGAAGACATTATAAAGACGGGGAAAGCGAATACCGGATAAACGGCACAATCGTATCATACAGGGACTATACAAATTTTTTCATTGAAAGCGGAATATCATTCAAATTTTATTCTATTTTAGATCCTCTTAAAATAAGTTCAATATTAAACTATAAGCCTGCAGAGATGAGGCTGCTTTTTGAAGAGGCTTCCGGCATTATAAAATTTAAAAATCAGAAAAAAATTGCATTAAGAAAATTAGAAAATGCAAATACAAATTTGAATAGAATACAGGATATATACAATGAGGTAGAGAAACAGGAAAAAGTTTTAAAAATTCAATCGGAAGCTTTAGATAAGTTTAAGAAAATCAGTGAAGAAAAAAGATCTTGCGAATTTGTTCTGTATGACAGATCTAAAAATAAAGCTATTTTATCTATTGATGAAAATAAAAAGATAGCCGAAAAATTTGATATTGATATTCAGAATTTTGATAATGAAATAATTTTAAATGAAAATTTAATAATAAAAGAAAAAACTTATTTTAATGAACTTAACGAAAAATTTAAATTGGCGGAAGGTAATAAAAATAAGCTTATTATAGAAATAGCCGGAATCAATTCAGATATAAAATATGCCGAAGAAAAATCGGCAATGTTAAATTCGGAAAAAATTAAGAAAGAAAATGAATTAAAAGAAAGCGAGACTTTTAAAAACAGAAATGTTTCAAAATTAGAAGATTTAAAAAATAAAAAAGAAGAATTTAAATCGGTTTTTAAAAAAAATAAAGAAAAAATTTTATTTATAAACAATGAAATACAGCAAAAAAGAAAATATATAGAAGAAATAAAAAATGAAATTGAAATATTAAACGATGATATTTTAACGACTATTGAAAAATCACAAATGTTAAATAATAAAATAGCGTTTAATAAGAAAAATATAACGGCATATTTTTCAAGAATTTCAAATTCGGAACAATTAATTAATAAAATTAATCAAGAAACTATAAACGATGAAGAATTACTTAATTTAAAAAATAATTTAATAAATGATATACAGAATACATTAAATAAATTAGAAAACAAATTAAGATTAAAAAATGAAGAATTGGATATAATTATAAAACAAACCGAAGAATTGAGATTTGCACATAACAGAGATGAAAAAGAATTAATAGAATTAAAATTACATAGAACACGATTGGCAGAGTTTTTAGAACAGCATGAAGGTTTTTCAGAAGGCTCAAAAAAGCTTTTAAGCAAATCGGACGAATTTAATATATCAGGAAGTTTAGGAGATATATTAGAAGTCTCTAACGGGTTTGAAAAAATAGTATGGGATGCGGCAAGCTGTAAATTAGAAACTATATTGATTTCAGATATAGAAGATGCAAAAAATGCGGCGGCATATTTAAACTTAAATGATTCAGGTTCGGCTGAATTGTATGTTTTAAATAATAACGGCAATAAACATGATAACTTTAATAATATTGACGACACAGACGGTGAAATTAAAAATTTAATTAATCAACTCGGGCTTTTACCTCTAAGGGATAAAATTAAATTTATAGATTTTACGGAAAAATATAAGGAAAATGAAAATAAAGATAGTAATGATGCAAATAATGCAGAAAATAAAAATACCTATTCTGTCCAATTTAATTCAATATACAATTATACTATAATTGAAAAATTAGATTTTAATTTTTATTATACGGAAAATACTGATGCAATATTTGCTTATATAAAAAACGAAGACCATTTTCCAAAAATAAATATTATTTCTCAAGACGGAACTATTTTTTTACCTTCAGGGCTTATTAAAGCAGGAAGGGACAAAAATGCTGAAAATGAAAATATTTTATTAAATAAAAATAAATTTATGCAGCTAAAAGCAAAAATTTCAGAAATAGAATATAATATTAATCAAAAAATTTCTGAAATTTTAATTAGAGAAAATAGTATAAAAGAAATTAAAAAAGAGACGGAAAACATTAAAAGTGATATTCAATCCGGCAAAATGCAAAGGCTGACGGAAGAGAACGATATAAAACATATCGGCAGCCGTATAATACAGTCTAAAGAAAGATTGAATATTATTAGAAAAGAATTGGAAAATATAATTACGGATAAGAATAAACTTGACGATGATACAGAAAAATCAAAACAGGAACTAAACAGTTTAGAAGTAATTTCGTCGGAGCAAAACATTCAAAAAAAGGAATTTGATAAAAAATTAATCATTAAGGAAGATGAATTTGAAGAAATAAAAGAAAAGGAAATTAAGCTGAGAATTGAATTATCTTCAGCCGAAAATAATTTAGCCTATTTAAACAAAGAAATCGGAAACATTGAATTAAGTATTAAAAATGGAATTTTTAGATACAATAAAATAAAAAATGAAATAAATGACGTAAATAAAACAATTGAATCAATTAATGACAATATTTTTCTAAAAAAAGACAAAATTAATAATTTTAATATAAAACTAATTGAAATTAGCGATAGCATTAAACAGCTTGATTCTGATTTAGAAAAAATAAAAATTACGATTGAAGAAAAAACTTTAATTTCCGGAAAATTAAAGCGGGAAAAAAATGAGGCTGAAAAGAAAAAAGAAAACGCTTTAACTTATATTAAAATGTTTGAAGAAAAACTTAATGAATTAAATATTTTCGGTTTTACTGAAGAAGAAGCGGAAAAATATTTTAATATAATAAACGAAAAAGAAGAAAAAGATAAAGTTAAATTTCAAAATATAAGCGCCCCCGAGCTTAAAAAAAAGATTGGCGAACTTAAAAATGAAATAGATAGCGCAGGAAATATCAATATGAACGCATCCCAGGAATATACGGAAGTTTTAAACAGACTAAATTTTTTATCATCGCAAAATAACGACTTAAATGAATCAATAGATTCATTAGAAGATATAATAAAAAACCTTGATACTGTTTCAAGAGAAAAATTTAATTCCGATCTCAATAAATTTAAGGAAAAATTTAATGAACTTTTTAATTTCTTGTTTGGCGGAGGGCATGCCGATATAGTAAATGTGAGAAGCAAAAGTTCATCAGCAGGCGTTAATATTGCAAGTGAAAAATTCTTCTCCGATAACAATACTAATGCTAATGCTAATAGTAATAGTAATAGTATAACCGATTTAAGTATTAGTAGCAGTAATACTGCAGATACTTCAGGAATAGAGATAAATGTTCAGATACCCGGTAAAAAATTATCAGGGCTGAATCTTTTGTCGCAGGGCGAAAAGGTATTAGTTATAGCCAGTCTTATTTTTGCTATTTTTCTTGTAAAAAGAAGTCCGTTTTGCGTTATAGATGAAGTTGACGCTCCGTTAGATGATGCAAACAACGCAAGATTTAATAAATTAGTAAAAGAAGTTTCAAATTTATCCCAGATTATTATAGTAACGCATAATAAGAAAACTATGGAAATAGGAAACTATATTTTTGGTATTACGTCAAAAGAACCCGGTATTTCTAAAGTAGTTTCAGTAGCCATGAATTAAGTTTAAAGACTTGTAAGTTCTTAATAGCTAATACTGCAGCAATTGCAGGCATTGAGATTTCAAAAATAGTTTTTATAACTATGTATTATATTGCTTGGATTACATCAATTTAATTTATATATAAGCATTTATTGTGCATTAATCAGGAGTTTAATAAATTATGAAAATATTTGATAAATTCAAAAATTTTAGCTCTGCATTAAAAAAAACTAAAAATAGTATTTCGGAAAAAATCAATTCTGTGTTTAGTTCCTCAAAACTTGATGATGATTATATAGAAAAGATAGAAGAAGTTTTAGTCGCTTCAGATATTTCTTTCGGGACATCAAGTGAAATTATAGAAGATTTAAAAAAAATGATTTCAAAAGAAAAAGAATTGAATCAGGACAAAATTCAAAATGCTTTGAAAAAAGTTATTAAAGACAAAATATCTAGGGATTTTCCTCTTATTGACTTAAAGAATAAAAAAACAATATTTTTAATTGTCGGAGTAAACGGCGCAGGTAAAACTACTACGGTCGGAAAACTCGCCAATTTTTATAAAAACGAAGGCAGAAATGTTTTAATTGCGGCTTGCGATACATTCAGAGCGGCAGGCAAAGAACAGATGGAAATATGGGGAGAAAAAATAGGTATTCCCGTGGTAACAGGCAAAGAAAATCAAGATCCTGCTTCCGTAGCGCACGACGCATCAATAATGCTTAAAGAAAAGGATTTTGATGTTTTAATAATAGATACTGCGGGAAGACTTCATAATAAAAAAACATTTAATGGAAGAACTTGCAAAAATTAAAAGAACCGTTTCTAAAGCCACGGAAATTTTGCACCAGGAAACCATTATAGTTATTGACGCAAGTTTAGGGCAAAATTCTATTGCCCAGATAGAGCAGTTTAAGGAATTAATAGATGTTTCGGGTATAATAATAACCAAGCTTGACGGTTCGGCAAAAGGCGGAATAATTATAGATGCTATTTCAAAATTAAACCTTCCAGTCAGATTTATAGGGACAGGCGAAAAAATAGACGATATATCGGAGTTTTCTCCTGAAATGTTTGTTGATAATATTTTTTAGATATTTTTATATAATTTCTATATATTTAAATTTGTTTTTATGGTTTAATTTTTGTATTAAATTTAAAAAAATTTAAGTAATAGATAATAATATAATAACGGATAGCAAAAAATAAAATAATAAATAATAATAAATAATAATAAATAATAAAATTTCAGTAAAATTAATTTTATTTAAGGACATTAATAATAATGGATTATAAAAATGCAGGGGTTGACATAGAGGCAGGCAAAATTGCAGTTGATTCAATATCCGATATAGTCAAAAGTACTTTCAGAGATGAAGTTGTTGATAATTTCGGGTCATTCGGTTCTTTATTTTCTCTCTCTAATTTAATTTTTAAGTATAAGGAGCCTGTGTTAGTATCAGGTACCGACGGCGTAGGAACAAAACTTAAAATTGCTTTTGATGCAGACAAGCATAATACTATCGGATTAGATCTTGTGGCTATGAGCGTTAATGACATAGCCTGTCTTGGCGCAGAGCCGCTTTTTTTCTTAGATTACATTGCTGCCTCCAAACTAAACCCTGAGGCTATAAAAGAAATTATAACAGGTATTGCCGCCGGATGCAAAATTGCAGGCTGTTCCCTGATAGGCGGAGAAATGGCGGAGATGCCTTCTTTTTATAAAAATAATGAGTACGATCTTGCAGGATTTGCCGTCGGAATAGTAGATAAAAATTCAATTATAAACGGCTCAAACATCAAAGAAGGAGATTCTGTAATAGGTATCGCTTCAAACGGGCTGCACTCAAACGGGTATTCTCTCGCGCGTAAAATAGTATTTGATATAATGTCTTTAACTATTGACGATAAATTTTTAAGCGACGGCACGACCGTTGCAGGTGCCTTATTAGAGCCTACTATTATATATTCTGGTCTTATCAATAAATTGGTAGAAAAATTCGAAGGAAAACTAAATATTAAAGGTATAGCGCATATTACAGGAGGAGGTATCCCTGAAAATTTAAAAAGAATTATACCGGATAATGCCACAGCCGAAATTAATAAAAATTCATGGAAAATCCCAGAGATTTTTAATATATTAAGAGAAAATGGAAATATTGAAGAATCTGAATTTTATAAAGTTTTTAATTGCGGGATAGGTATGATAATAGTCGTAAATAAAGACCAAGAAAATAAAATTATTGATTTTATAAATAATTTTAATAATTTAGATTCAATCAGCGGCACTAATCAAAATTTTTATAAATCATTTAAAATCGGAAATATAATTAAATCTTCTCCCGTCAAATCTTCTATAGATATTAAAATAAAATTTATTTAAACTAAAAATATACTATTTGCATTCAAAAATATAACAAATATAATTAAATCTTTTGCCGTTAAATCTTCTCGTCAAATCTTCTATTGATATTAAAATAAAATTTATTAAAATTCAAATTTTAAAATAAATGAAAAATTTTCATAAAAATATAATAATACTTGCTTCGGGCAGCGGCTCTAACGCCATTAATATAATAAATAATTTTTCAAGCGCAAATAGTGTATCTAAAATTAGCATTAAAGCATTAGTATGCAATAATCCCGATGCTCCGGTAATTGATAAAGTCAAAAATATGTATGCGGATATAAATTTATATTGCCTTCCTTTTAAAAAAGCAGCCGAAAGAACTTTATTCGAAAAAGAGCTAACGGAAATAATCAATAAACATAAAATTGATTATATTATCCTTGCAGGTTTTATGAAAATATTATCTAACGATTTAGTTTTAAAAAACTTAAATAAAATAATAAATATTCACCCTTCGTTATTGCCTGCTTTTAAAGGAACACACGCTATTAAAGATGCTTTTGATTATGGAGTAAAAGTAACGGGCGTCACTATACACTTTGTGATACCTGAAATTGATTCGGGTCCTATAATACTTCAAGAACCGGTTATTATTGCAGAAGATGATACTATTGAAATTTTGGAAGAAAAAATTCATAAATTGGAACATAAAATGTATATTAAAGTTCTTGAATTGATTTCATGCGGAAAATTAAAAATTGTAGATAATAAAGTAAAAATACTTTAATCATCAAGATTAATCTTCGTTTATAAATCTATAGCCTGCGCCTCTTACCGTGTCTATAAATTTAATGGTTTCATCTATTTCAATATTTGAGCGGAGCCTGCGAATGTGTACGTCAACCGTCCTTGGCTCTACAAATGAATCGCTGCCCCATATATTATCCAATAATTTTTCTCTTGAAAAAACTTCTCCTGCATAAGTCATTAAAAATACAAGCAGCTTAAATTCGGTAGGACTTAGTTTTATTTCTTTATTTTTAACCATTACGCTATGTTTCGGCACATTGACGTTTATATATCTAAAATTGAATTCATTTGGCGTCGACAGTTTGCCGTCTTCGGAATCAAGCAAATGATTTATCGTGTTTACGTATGTTCTTTTAAAAATAGCTCTTATTCTTGCAATAAGCTCATTAATAGAAAAAGGTTTTGTCATATAATCTTCCCCGCCGGCTTCAAATCCAAGAATTTTGTCAACTTCTTCCTGCTTAGCCGATAAAAATATAATAGGAATTAAACTTGTTGCATAATTTGCTTTAATTCGCTTGCAAACTTCGTATCCCGTTAGATCAGGCAGCATTAAATCAAGTATAATTAAGTCGGGTTTTGTTAATTCGGCGAAATGTATTCCGTCGTAGCCGTTTAAGGCAAATTGTATGTTATATCCATCTTTTGCAAGATTATATTTTAGCAATTCTATCAGGTCTATCTCATCATCTATTACGAGTATATTCCCTTTTCTGGTATTATTTGTCATAATTTTATTAATTATTATTTTTGCCACAATATTTGGCTAAATTCTAACGGAACAACCGCATCCGGATGATAAGGAATAATTCTTACGGTATAATCGTTCGGCGGAACTTCGGCAGTAGCCTGCGCTTCATAAATAAATCCGTTGATTGCCCCCGTTATGCTTTTGTTTATTTTCATATCGTAAATGAGCGGTTTTCCGTTTAATATAGTATATAATTGAACCCTTATAGCTTCAGGTTCAATTATGCCAAGCCAGATCATACATTTTACATTATATGTGGAGTTATTTTTTTCATATGACGGATTTGCAAAATGGATACCTTCCCAATTTATATTCAATTTATTTTTCCATTGAACTATTTCAAGCGCTATTTTTCCTCCGTTCTCATTCCGTTTCTCATAATTTTCAGACATAGGTATGTAAGCTTTTTCAATATATTCTTTTATCATCCTGTAGGTAGAAAAAGCAGGGGTTAACGTTGCCATGCTTTGCCTGATTTTTTGCACCCATTTTGCAGGAATACCGTTTTTGTCCCTGTTGAAAAATTCAGGAATGATTGTGTTTTCTAATAAACCGTAAAGCGAATCCGCATCAGCTTTGTCGTCATTAAAATATTGAACTGTTTCAGACTTTCCTCCGATTGCCCATCCAACGTTTTCATTGTAAGCTTCATCCCACCAGCCGTCTAATATTGAGCAATTAAGCCCTCCGTTTGAAAGGATTTTCATTCCGCTTGTGCCGCTGGCTTCCAGCGGTCTTTTCATGCAATTAAGCCAAACGTCTATCCCTCCTGTAAGTTTTTGAGCAATATCCATATCGTAATCAAGCAAAAAGAAAATTTTGTCGTTTAATTCTTGTTCGGACGCGAATTCTATCCATTCTTTGATATGCTCTTTTCCTTTAATATCGCTCGGGTGCGCCTTACCGCCTATTAAAATTCTAACGGGATAATTAGTATTTGTTAAAATATTTCTTAACCTGTTTTTGTCGCTAAGCAGTAAGTTTAATCTTTTATACCCTGTAAATCTGCGGGCAAGACCTATATATAATGCATTTGGATCAAGAAAAGAAGGTTTTTGAGTTAAGTTGCAGCATATCTGCATTTTATTCATGTGTTTTTGAATTTCATTAATCATATAAAGTCTGTTTTTCATTTTAAAATCCCATATATCGGCGTCTGAAACTTTTAATATAAATTTTGAATTTTCAGTTGAGAATTTTTTATGCTCAGGCAAACCGCCGCAATATTTTATCCAGAATTTGTTTGATTCTTCAGAAATCCATGTAGGCGTGTGTATTCCGTTTGTGATATAATCTATCGGTATTTCATCAAGAGGCCATCTGTCGAATAAATCAGAAAACAAATCTTTACTGACTGCTTGATGTATTTTACTGACCGCATTGACAAAATTGCTGCCTCTTATGGCTAAATAAGCCATATTAAAAGGTTCATTGTTATCTGCGCCGTGGTTCTTTTTTCCAAGGTTAATAAAATCTTCTACGGTTATATTACATCTTGTAATATAATGAGACAGATAATGATATATAAGAGAAGAATCAAATAGATCAAAACCCGCTGCAATAGGCGTATGCGTTGTAAAAATGTTTCCTGCTCTTGTTGAAGCCAATGCTTCATAAAAATTTCCGCAATTATTTGTTATCATCCAGTCGTATATTCTTTCAAGAACTACAAAAGCTGCATGACCTTCATTCATATGGCATAAATTAAAATCTATTTTTAATGTTTTTAGCAGTTTAAAACCGCCTATGCCGAGAATCATTTCCTGTATGAGCCTTACCTCCTTCCCCGATTCGTAAAGATCGCCCGTTATGCCTCTATCAATGGGTAAATTTACGGGATCATTCGAATCTAAAAAAAATAGCTGCGTATTACCTATTTTTGCAAACCACACTCTAAGAGTAATAATTCTTTCCGGAAGAGTAAGAATTATTCTGAGCCATTCCCCTGAATTGTCTCTGAGAGGAGCAATCGGTAATGAATGAGGATCGTTGTAGGGATAAACTTCGTTTTGCATACCTGCGCTATCGACAATTTGATGAAAATAACCCTTTTGATATAACAAACCTATTCCAATTACGGGAACACCTAAATCTTCTGCAGTTTTAAGATAATCTCCCGCCAAAATTCCAAGACCTCCCGCATAAAGAGGCAAAGATTCATCTATGCCAAACTCCATACTAAAATAAGCAATATTTTTAATTTTTGTGTCGGGATAATTTTTTGCAAACCAGGTGGCGGAGGAATCGAATTTCCTCCATTCCTCTTTAATATTGTTAAGATCTTTGACAAAAGTTGCATCTTTGGCAAGATTATTACAATGGTCCAATGATACGGTTTCAATTATAAGATAAGGGTTATGAGTTAAACTCCAAAGATACGGGTCAAGCGTATTAAAAAGCTCATCGGCTCTATGATTGTATGTCCATCTAAGGTCAAATGATAATTCGGCTAAAAATTCAAGACCTGCAGGTAAAACTCTGGTAGAAAAATGTTGAAGCATTTTTTCTCTATTAAAAATTAAGAATTAATTAATTTAATTTTAATGTTATATTAAATATTAAGCATGAATGTTAAACCTGATTAGATATGAAATAATTATTAGAATAACACAATATTGTATAAGTGTCATCTAAAAATAATTAATATGTCAAAGCAAAATAGAAATGTCCTATTTGTTAAATTATTTTAACCCAACTTAACTATAATTAATTAACAATTAACAACAACCTATTGATATTGCTATATTTATGGGGCAACACAAATTTCTATGGGGACTACAAACTAAAAAATAAAATACAGTAATATCAACAAGTTATAATTTTTAATAATAAAAGCGGTGAAGTTAAGTTAAAATAAATATTTAATAAAAAATATGCTATTCATACAATACAATAAATATACATAATATATATTATATATAGTGTATAATATATATTATATAATAATAATCAATAATTTAAATTTTAATTATATCAAAATAATTGAAGAAAAATGAAACTTCAAATTTAGCGGATTCTAATGAATCTGAGCCGTGAACTACATTCCTTTCAATACTTTCCGCATACATTTTTCTAATTGTTCCTTCAGCGGCATCTTTAGGATTAGTTGCACCCATAATTTCACGATTTTTTAAAATAGCATTTTCTCTTGACAAAACCATCGGGATTATAGGACCTTCAGTCATAAAATCAACGAGGCTTTTAAAAAACGGTCTTTCTTTATGAACATAATAAAAACCTTCGGCATTTTTTTTTGTAAGAATTAATTTTTTAATTGCTTTAATTTCAAATCCGTTGTTTTCAAATAATTGAATAATGTTTCCGGTTAATTTTTTTTGTACGCCGTCGGGTTTAATTATTGATAATGTTTGTTCAACCATTTACTCTCCACATTTTATAAACTTTTTTATTTTTTTAATTTTTCTTCGCTTCCTTTCCCAATCTAAAGCCAATTTCCAGTGCTTTTTTGTTATAATCTTCAAATCCTTTAGGTACTCTTTTGACAAGAGCCTTTTCAATAGAATCTTTAGATACTACCCCTGATATTTCAACCAAAGCTCCAAGAGCTATAATATTAAGCCCCAATAGTTTGCCAAGTTCTTCCCTTGCGGATTTTACCATATCTATAGCATAAAGTTTGCCTTTGGCTTCGGAAAAGTCGGTCACAAGTTCTTTATCCGTTATTATTGTGCCCGTATCTTTTAAATCCTTGGCATATTTGGAAAAAGATTCCTGGGTTAAAGCAACCATATAATCTAAGGAAATTGCTTTAGGATAGGCAATAGGTTCATCTGATATTACAACTTCTGATTTAGACGCGCCGCCTCTGGCTTCAGGACCGTAATTCTGAGTTTGAACGGCATTTTTATTTTCATAAATTGCTGCTGCTTCGGCTAAAATTATTCCTACTAGTATTAACCCCTGTCCTCCCGAACCGGCAAATCTTATTTCAGTTATATTATCCATTTGCCTTCTCCTTTATTGTTTAATTAATTCTAATTGTTTATAAGTTTCTTCAACAAACTCTAAAGCGTCCTTTTTTTCATAGATAAGTCCTGTTTTAAATTTTCCCGATAGCTCTTCAGGAGTCATATTTACGGCAGATCTGTTTGGAACGGCTTTTTCTTTCTGATATTTAATCATTTCGATAGGAGATTTCATTTTATTTTTTCTTCCGTATGATATATGACAGTTAGTTATAACTTCCAGGACAGAAAAACCTTTATGGGTTAAAGCGTCTGCTATCAGTTTTTCAAGCTGAACGGCATGATAGGAAGTTGACCTTGCAACCCATGTAGCTCCTGCTGCCTTTGCAAGTTCGCATGTGTCAAAAGGCGGTTCAACGCTTCCGTAAGGAGTCGTAGTGGCATAAGTCCCGTAAGGCTGAGTCGGAGAAGATTGCCCCCCCGTCATTCCGTAAACATAGTTGTTAAACACTATAAGAGTCATATCTATATTTCTTCTTGCGGCATGGATAAAATGATTACCTCCTATTGCAAGAGCATCTCCGTCTCCTGAGACGGTAATAACTTTTAATCTCGGTTTATACATCTTAATACCTATTGCAAATGTAAGAGCTCTTCCGTGAGTTGTATGAATAGTATTAAAGTCAACATATCCGGGAAGCCTTGAAGCGCAGCCTATGCCCGATGTTATAACTATATCGTCTTTTTTATACTGAAGTTTGTCTATGGCTCTTAAAAGAGATTTTAATATTATTCCGTCTCCGCATCCCGGACACCATATATGCGGAAGAGTATTTTTTCTTAAATATTTATCGTAATCAAATTTAATCATGGTTTTAGGCATATTAGCCTCCTTAACAATAAGTTAATAAAATTAAACGTAAATAAAATGACTTATAATTAAATATAATAACGTAAATGTAAATAAAATAGCCGCTATGAATATAAATAAAGCTTATAAATTAAATAACCTCTATAGTAATATTTATTTTAATTAACCGCCCCGTCTGATAGAGCGGTTAATTAAATGTAGCGGCTAAAAAGGATTATTACATCATTTCTTTAATTTTTGAATATATCTTGTCGGGTGTTATAGGTTCTCCGCTGACTATGTTAAGTCCTTTCACTATATTATTACATGCTGCTCTCTGGACTTCCAATATTATCTGACCCATATTCATTTCAGGAACAAGTATTTTTTTTATTTTTTTAGATAATTCTTTAATTCTTTCTTCCGGAAACGGCCATATTGTTATTGGTCTAAACAGCCCTGCTTTTATCCCCGCCGCTCTTGCCATAGACAAAGCGGCTTTTGCGGAGCGCGATACCGAACCGTAAGCTATTATTAATATATCCGCGTCTTCGGTCATGGTTTCTTCATATTTTTCAATGTCTTTTATGTTATTATAAATCTTATCTACAAGCCAGTTTTGCAAATCTTGTATCACTTCGATTTTTGCCGTAGGAAAACCTGTGTCTCCGTGACTAAGTCCTGTTACATGGTAACGGTAGCCTTCTCCCATAGGAGCTAAAGGTGTAACTTTGCCGCTTGTAAAATTGTACGGTTTATATTCTGAAGGCGGCATATCCGGCAATTTTACGTCAATTATCTCTAAAGTATCTTTTTCAGGTATTACAACCTTTTCTCTCATATGTCCGATAATCTCGTCGGTTAATATCAATACGGGAGTTCTGTATTTAATAGCAAGATTTAAAGCTCTTATAGTTTCATAAAAAGATTCGTTAACGCTTGAAGGAGTAATGGCTATTATAGCATGGTCACCATGTGTTCCCCATTTTGCCTGCATAATATCGGCTTGGGAAGGCAATGTGGGATTACCTGTAGATGGTCCTCCTCTCATAACATTAACTATGACGCACGGAATTTCACACATAGAGGCATAGCCTATGTGTTCCGATTTTAACGACATACCCGGTCCCGAAGTGGCCGTTAAAGCTTTTGCTCCTCCTAGTGCAGCTCCCAGAACGGCTCCTAACGCCGCTATTTCATCTTCCATCTGAATTACGATATGCCCTTTTTTAGTAAGTCTTTCCGATAATATTTCTGAAACCTCGGAAGAAGGAGTTATGGGATATCCTGCAAAGAAATCGCATCCTGCAATCATTGCTCCTTCAGCAATAGCTTCATTGCCCTGCATTAATTTAATATTTTCGCTCATATTGTGTTTCCTCCTATTCTACAGATATAGAAAAATCCGGACAAAGATATTCACAGATGTTACACTTTGTGCATCTGGAAATATCTATCACTTCCGCAATTTCTTTGCTCATAGCAAGAACTTCTTCAGGGCAGAATGCGACACATAATTCGCATCCTTTGCAATAGTTGACTACTATGTCTATCTGCACCTGTTCTTTTTTGCCCATACCTGAATATTGTTTAATTTTAAGCTTGCTTTCAGGCTTAACGGTAATTTCGATTGAATCGCAAGACCTGTAGTTGGGAATCATTGTATCTGCGGATTGATTTAAGTTCGGGTTATTGTTAGTGTTATGTTGATTACTTTGATTGGGCATACATACCTCCCTAAATTAATTAAAAAATTGATTAAAATAAATTTATTTTAATGCTTTTATCATAGTTTCAGCAATAACGGAGGGGTTTTCAGCAATATGAATCCCATTTTTTTCCATTATTTTCAATTTTTCCGAAGCGGTACCTTTTCCTCCTGAAATTATTGCGCCCGCATGCCCCATCCTTTTTCCTTCAGGAGCTGTTTTTCCTGCAATAAATCCGACTACGGGCTTTTCCATGTAATTTTTTACATATTCGGAAGCTTCTTCTTCCTGCGTTCCGCCTATTTCGCCGATTAAAACAACGCCTTTAGTTTCAGGGTCGTTTTCAAACATTTTTAAAAAAGTTAAAAAAGAAGAACCGATTATAGGGTCTCCGCCTATCCCGATGCACGTCGTTTCCCCGAGTCCTGCTTTTGTCAGCTGATTAACTGCTTCATATGTAAGAGTTCCGCTTCGAGACAATACCGCAATTTTACCTTTTTTATGAATAAAACCGGGCATTATTCCAATTTTGCATTCATCCGCTGTAATAATTCCCGGACAATTAGGTCCTATCATAATTGAAATAGAACCTCTTAATGCCGCTTTAACATTCATCATATCTACGGTAGGTATTCCTTCGGTTATGCAGACGATAAGAGGAATTTCAGATTCTATCGCCTCTATAACGCTTGAAGATGCAAATACCGCAGGAACAAAAATAACGGTCGCGTCAATTTTAACATTAGACTTAGCTTCTTCTAACGTATTAAATACAGGAATTGAATCGTTGAATAACGAACCGCCTTTAAAAGGAGTTACGCCTGCAGTAATTTTAGTTCCGTATTCCAAGCATTTTAAAGCATGAAAAGAACCCTCTTTTCCTGTAATGCCCTGTACGAGAACTGATGTTTCTTTGTTAATTAAAATGCTCATAAATTTATACCTTACCTCATAATATTAATTTATTAATTATTTATATTAATTTATATATTTATTAGCCGTCTATTCTTTAGCATTTAGTAGCTCAGCTCAGCTTAATTATTAAATCAAATTGCCGTTTTATATTGTATAAAGCAGCCGGCGGCTTTATACAATCTTTAATGCCAAATAAAAAAAATTTAGCCGTTAACAATCTTAGACACTTTTTGCGCGCCGTCTGCAAGACTATTGCCTATAATAAAATTTAAACCTGAACTTTCTAACAGCTTAGAAGCCGCATCGGCGTTTGTTCCTTCAAGCCTTATAACAACAGGCAGTTTCAATCCTATATTTTTTGCAGCCGTAATTACACCGTCTGCCACCATATCACATTTTACAATTCCTCCAAATATATTAATAAAAATAGCTTTTACATTTTTGTCCGATAATAAAATATTAAAAGCTGTTTCTACTCTTTTGCTGTCGGCTGTACCTCCTACGTCAAGAAAATTTGCGGGCGCTGCGCCAAATTCTTTGATTGTATCCATAGTAGCCATAGCAAGCCCGGCTCCGTTTACCATACATCCCACATTCCCTTCAAGTCTTATATAGTTAAGTCCTGCGCTTTTGGCTTTGACTTCAAGCGGGTCCTCTTCGTCTTCATCAATAAAATCGTTATAGTAAGGATGCCTGAATGCAGCATTGTCATCAAGCGCTATTTTTGCATCAAGAGGTATAATATTTCCGCTTCCCGTTAAAATAAGAGGATTAATTTCAAGCATTGACATATCCTCGGCTAAAAATGCGCTGTATAATAAATTGACAAGATTATTAAATTCGTTAAATATAGATTTATCAATATTTAAAAATAAAAACATTTTTAAAACATGATATGATTTAATGCCGTAAGAAGGATTTATTAAAACCGTAAGAATTTTCTCAGGAGAATTTTTTGATATTTCTTCAATTTCCATTCCTCCTTCTGCGCTGACCACAAATGCAATATTAGAAGTTTTCCTGTCAATAGTCATAGATAAATAAAGTTCTTTTTTTATGTCGGCCCCTTCTTCTATAAGCACTTTACGGACAACCTTGCCTTCTTTGCCTGTCTGGGCAGTCACTAATGTCATTCCTATAATTTGCTCGGCAATAGTTTTCGCGTCATCTGCCGTTTTAGCAATTTTAACCCCGCCCGCTTTGCCTCTTCCGCCTGCATGCACCTGAGCTTTAACGACAACTACCTGCGAACCCAAATTAATTGCCGCATTATAAGTCTCATTTCCGCTATGGCATAAAATTGAGCGTAAAATTTTAATATTGTTTTTTGTCAATAATTCTTTTGCCTGATATTCATGGATATCCATAATTAAATCCTTATTAATATTTATTTGTTTATTTATTTAAATATCTATTTAAATAAATGCTTAAAAACTGAATTAAACAATTATTAAATTCAATAAAATTAATTTATAAAATTTAAACTTATTATTATTTATAATTTATACTATTATGTTGTTATTAATTTAATAAAAAAATTTTAAAAAAGTTAAAAAGTTATTTAAATTTGCCTGCAAATTTTGATTTTCCTTCATCGTATAAATCTCCGCCGAAAATATCGTTTACTACCACTGCCGGAAAATCTTCAACAGTCAATTCCCTTATTGCCTCGGATAATAATTCTTCATATGCAATAACCTTAGAAGATTTAATAGATTTTGCAATTAAAGCGCCTGCCCCTCCGATAGCGCCAAAATATACTGCTTTATATTTGTTGGCGGCATCTTTGACTTCAATTGATCGTTTACCTTTGCCTATCATTCCTTTAAGTCCGTATTCCATAAGAATAGGAGCATACTTGTCCATTCGGTAGCTTGTAGTAGGACCTGCAGAGCCGATAACTTCGCCGGGTTTTGCCGGAGACGGACCCACATAATAAATTATCTGTCCTTTTATGTCAAAAGGAAGCGGCTTGTTTTCAGAAATTAAGACGGTAAGTCTTCTATGCGCTTCGTCTCTTGCCGTATAAATAGTTCCGCTGATAAATACTTCGTCGCCTGTTTTAAGCCCCGCAATAACTTCTTCGGTTAAAGGAGACTTGATTTTTTTAAATTCCATTTTGTTTTTTTATAAAATAATTTCTATATGTCTATGAGAATGACATTCTATATTAACGGCTACGGGCATACTGGCAATATGACAAGGTTCTTTGATTATATGTACTGCAAGAACCGTGCATATCCCGCCAAATCCCATAGGTCCAGTGCCTATATTATTGACTTTTTCGTATATAGTTTTTTCAATTTCAACAAGTTCTTTGTCAGGATTGATTGTCCCGATATTTCTAAAGAGCGCTTTTTTTGCGATTACGGCAGACCTTTCAAAGTTGCCGCCTATACCGATGCCGATAATATTAGGCGGACACGGATTAGGTCCTGCTATTTCCATAGTTTCAACGGCAAAATCAATAATCCCCTTAATTCCGTCAGACGGTTTCATCATTTTTATTCTGCTCATATTTTCGCTGCCGCCACCTTTAGCCGCATATAATATCTTTAACTTATCACCGCTTACAAATTCATAATGTATTATAGCAGGCGTATTATCGCCTATATTTTTTCGAGTTAAAGGATCGCATGTTGATTTTCTCAGGTATCCGTCTTCATAGCCTCTTCTAGTTCCTTCATTGATGCTTTCGGTTATGGTTCCGCCTTCTATTTTGACGTCGCATCCTATCTCTACAAAAAAAACAGCCAGTCCCGTATCCTGACAGAGAGGTTTGTTTTCATTTTTTGCTATTTCGGCATTTTTAATAATTTTATTTAAAACGCTCTTTCCCGATTTAGAAATTTCAATATTTAAAGAATTACCGAGGCTTTCAGTAACATCTTCGGGAAGATTGGAAGCCGCATGTATAATTAAATCTATAACAGCGTTTGAAATTTGATTGTATGTAATTATTTTCATAATGATAATAATCCTTAAAAATCAATGTTCTTATTATTTTACACATTTATAAAATAATTTCAAGAAAAAAATAAATA
>DAHXMB010000211.1:0-3573 GCA_027365695.1 Candidatus Acididesulfobacter sp.
CAAATAGCGATCAATATACAAATACGCAATCAATGCAGCGAGTGGAAAAGTCTGTTTTTTTACCGTCGATGATTATGGGCTTTAAAAATCTTGAATGCATTACTAAATTAGCTGCTACAGGATATTTTTATTTTCAATTTCAGTACAAAAAATATCAAAAAATCCAAGAACCGTTTATTGCTTCGAAGAGACTTACAATAGAATATAAAGATGTTGAAATAAAGGTAAATGAACTCGCAAATTCTCATTTAAACCAGGAAAAAGTAAAGGATGAAAGGAACGTGAACAAAAGTGAAAATAATACAGCGGATGACGATGTTCCTATCAATGTTTAGATGAAATAATTATTGAATTTGTTAATCATAAATGATATTTTAAAATAAAAATTAATTTAATTTAATACTAATTTAAGAGGAGATTAATGATGAGAACAAGAAAACTTTTAATAGCGATAATTACGATATCTATTTTAAGTTTATCGGTGATTTTTTCTGGGTGCGCTGTAACGAAGCAGCAAAAAGAAAAGAGTTTTTTAAATAGCAAACATCCGGCAGGAACATGGAAAACTATGAATATAAAAGACCATAAAAAATTTAGAAAATATGAAAAAATATGCGGGCATTATAAGTTAAATAAATTGCCAGATAATAATTTATTTAAAAATTGTTCAGGAATAAGATTGCAGCACGGAGGTAATATAACATTTAGAACAACAAATCAAGCTTTAAATACACCTCTTCCTTCGTATCTAAAAAAGACACCTGCAAACGGTTTTTAAACTTTACCAAATTAATTTGTATTAAAAACTAACAGGTTTAATTTTAACGGCTCTAATTGTGTAAAAAGGTATATTTATATCAAGATTAAAAATTAAAGCCGTTAAACTTAAAATGCAGAAATAAAATTCATTAAAGACTTAAACAAAAAAACTAAGGAGACAATCACGATGAGATTCGGAGATTTTATTTTAGGAGTTTTAATAGGCAGAAGTCTATGCGGAAGAAGAGGAACAGGCAAACAAAAACCTGCTACCGCCTGCCAATCTTATGGCTCTCTTATAGGGCTTGGATTCTTAATATATTTTGCAATGATTATTTTGTCTGCTTTTGGTGTTATTGCATATAGCATTGTTAATGTTGCTGGTTATATTTGGGTTGGAATGATTGTTATTCCTCTATTTTTTATTATTTTAGGCGGAATATTTAAGCTCTTTAAACGGCTTGGAAAAGAAGGGATAAAAACACCGGCAATAGATGAAACAAATTATTCTTCGTCTAAACAATCTAACGATGATAATTCTTAAAAACCCTCGCCTTTGTTTTAAATGTTTTTGTGCTCCGCTCCGCTCCGCACAAAAACATTTTTAAATGATGCCGGCTAAAAAACCTTTGCTCCGCCGGCGACTATCAAGAATCGCAATCTGATTAGTCTCAATCTCCCGTTGGTCGATATTACCTTATGATAATTTCAGCAAAAAACAATAAGGAGTTTAAATTATAAAAAAGTCTTTCACGAAAGACCGAGCCTATCGGTTTTTTTATAATTTAAACAAATTTATAAGGAAATAAAACTATCTTTTATTAATTCTCTCTGCACGCAATTTAATTAATTTCAATAAAATCCCATATATCCGTCTTGTATGCTCAAAGTTCACTCCAAAAAATTTATCCCTTCGGGACTGCGCTTCGCTTGCCATTTTTTAAATACGCAAATCACGCCAAAATTTCTTAACGATATTCAAAAATAATTTAAACTTTTCATTTCAGTCAGATATTTTTTTGTTATATGTTATTTCATCATTTTTAGTTATTCCACAGTGGAAAAGTTTTAATTATTTTTAAATATCTAAAATTTTGTCATTCTTTGCAAAAAAAATGGTAAATTTTTCTCCGTTCATATTTAGTGAGAGCATACAAGACGGGATATACGGGATAAATACTAATTAAAATTAATAATTAAATTGAGTGCAGAGAGAAAAAAACATTAAAGAGAAGCACCAATCAGAGATACCAGGATAAATTAAATTAAATTAAAAAAGGAGATTAAGAAATGGACTTATTAGATTTATTAAAAGGTAAATGCATCAAATTTAAAGTAACAAAAAAAAGCATCATAGGACAAATTATAAAAATTAATGATTCATTAGAATTTGATTATCAGTATTTTTTAAAAATTAAAGAATTTGAAACAAATAAAGTTTTTGAAATTTATACTGAAAATGCGTTAAAAAAAATGCAGTATATGGATTTTAAAAAATATTATGTTAAAGGAGCAAACATAGCTATATTTTATTCTGAAGAAGAGACAGAATTTAATAAAATTTTTAGTAATAGTTTTTTTATTACTTGTATAGATTACTTTATAGAAAATTAATATAAACAAATAATATTAAGGGGGCAAGCGCTCCCTTTTTTTTGTAAATAATAAATTTTGTATTTAAATTAGAAGGCAGGGTTTACTTATATATAAATTTTTCTTCATCGCAATTTATTTCTTTTTAAATGCTGCATCAACAGCTTTTTTAAGTGTATCAGGAATTAAATGAGAATATCTTTTCGTCATCTGCATAGATTTATGCCCTAACAGCTCCCCGGTTATATAAAGCGACGTTCCGTTCATTACCATTTTAGAAGCAAATACGTGCCTTAAATCGTGAATATGTAAATCTTTTATGCCGGCATTACGGCAGGCGGTTTTAAATGACGTTCTTATGCTTTTAATTTTAACGCCGTTTTTATATGAAAATAGATATATAGAATTTTTGTCAATATTTAAAATAATTTCTTTTAATTGGTCTGATATCGGTATAAATCTATCGGTTTTTGTTTTAGTCCCTTTTATCTGTATAACTTCGCTTTTAAAGTCTATATCGTCCCATTTTAAATTCAGCGCTTCTCCGATTCGTACGCCGGTATAAATTAAAAAAGCAATAATAGCTTGTGTTAATTTATTACTGGCCGCATTAATTAATTTTTCTATATCGTCATCGGATAATGTTTTAATCCTGCTTAAAACATTTAATTTATAAATTCCGGTGCAAGGGTTTTTAATGAGGAGTCCTCTTTCTATGCAGTAATTAAAAAAATTAGAAAGCGTAGACATTTCAATATTAACGGATCTAAAACTAATTTCCTGTTCTCTTTTGTTCATATTCTTAGGCAAAGATAAAATTTCTAATTTTCTTTTTACCTGGTAACTTTTAATATCGGTTATGGTTATATTTTTAATATCTGAATTTTCAAACTCATTAAGGAAATGATTTGAGGCGATTTTTTTTCTCCGGACAGTTTCCGATGAATTGCTTAAAGATTTAAGATAATCTTTCCATATATCTTTAAATACCGTTATTTTTTCAGTACCCGGAATATTAAATCTTTTGCGGATTACATCCGCTTCAACGCTTTTTGCAATTTGCATTGCAAGTTTTTTATCCGATGTCCTGGTAGAACCCTGGTATCTTTTACCGTCAAGGACGACCTGATAATACCATTTGTCAGAATTTTTCTTCTTATAAATATTTGCCATAAAAGTGTAGTTAAAAATGTAGTAAAATTTATAATATTTATTGGTATT
>DAHXMB010000213.1:0-4190 GCA_027365695.1 Candidatus Acididesulfobacter sp.
CAGAAACGGCGTGCGTTTCTACTTTCGGAACTTTCCTGCTTTCGTGGGAATGATACCCGTCGGGTTAAAAGTTAAATTCCCGCAAAGTCATTCCTGCGTATGCTGGTACGCTTTAAAGTCATCGGCATTTAGACGGCTTATCCATCTATCTATAAACTATAAACTAAAAAATAAATTTCTAACGGTGATTTTAAGTAATATTATAATTAAACACTATAAAAATAATGTATAATATTAAATTATGAAAACAAAATTAGAAAATGAAGGTATTATTTCTTCAAAAAAAATTATAATAGGCATAAATTTAAATTTTGAAAGTTCATATGTGCTTAGATCTGCAATTTCTTTATTCAGAGAAGGCAGCGCTCATTTTTATATTATGCATATTATCCCATTAAACATAAATGATGCTTTTTCTTTTATTAATTCTAAAGAACGCTTGCTTGAATCGAAAAAAAAAAGATGTTTTTAATAATATTGAAAACATATTAAAAGAAAGCGGGCTATATTTTTTAAATTATGAAATTATAGTTTCTAAAGGGAGGCCTCATATTGAACTTATTAAATTTTCAAAAAAAAATGATGCTGATCTTATTGTTGTCGGCACTCATCAAAAAATAGGTTTAAAAGAGCTTGCTTTCGGTTCAATCTCTTTTTCTGTATCAAAAAATTCAATATGCCCTGTTTTGCTTATTCCTCTTAAAAATACGGCAAAATTATCGCAGGAAGGATTAGTGCGGGAAACAGTTTCTACGGCTAATATAATATAACTAACAGCTAATTTCGGTAATTTATTTATTAATCTATTAATTTTTATTAAGCAATTATTTTTTAGCAATTGTTTTATTTTTTTATTGATTAATTTGTTTTATTAATTTCTTGTTAATTTTATTTATTTGGCAAATAAGGCAATATTGAAAAGAGATTGTTTTTGAAGATATTTAAATATATATAAATAAAATATATAAATATAAATAAAAAAATAAATACTTTAATGATAATAATTCACGATTTTAAAATTCAGTTATCAAAATTATATAAAGAAAAAAGTGCAGACAACAATAACAATAGAGAAGAGGAAGAAAGAGAATTTGAAGAAGAAATTATTTTTAAAACTATCAAAAATATACTTTCAGAATATTATAATGATTTTGTTAAGAATGATGAAATACCGATTAAAGTTAAAATAATAAAAAAATCTCTCGATTTAAGGCAAAAAATAAGCAAGTCGGTATTTTTATTTATACTAGATATTATATCTAATAATAAAAACGAACAAATTATTCTTGATTTTCTGTTAAAATCAGGATTAAAAGCAAGAATTGCCACTGAAAAAGAAAAAGAATTATATTATTACCTAAATTCTGAAAATAAAGTAAATTTTTATAATAATTATAATAGTGATGACAATAATAATGACAATATTGGCGCCGATGACACTATTAATAATTATGGCGGTAATAGTTCTATTAAAGAACCGTTAACCGCTTTGCCTTTCGGAAAGATTGAGAAACAGTCAATCGGACTGCTCCCGGATTCATTTAAAAAACAAAAAAAACCAGCGGTAATTATTATAGGTATGGGTCCTGCAGGTATTTTTGCCGCCGTTGAGTTATTAAAAAACGACATACATCCTGTTATTATTGAAAAAGGTAAAAAAGTTGAAAACAGACAGATAGATGTTGACGCTTTTTTTAAAAGCGGTGTTTTTAATCCTTATAGCAATGTCGTATTCGGCGAAGGAGGCGCGGGAACTTTTTCAGACGGGAAACTTACAACAAGAAAAAAAGATTATTATGTAGGTTATTGTATGAATTTTTTGGTTAAAATGGGTGCGGATAAAAAAATTTTAACCGAAAGCAGACCTCATATAGGAAGCGATGTATTAATTGAAATACTTAAAAATATAAGAAAGTATTTAATAGATAATGGCGCAGAACTACTATTTGAAGAAGAGCTTGAGGATATATTTCTTTCTAATAATACTAATATTATTAATAAATCTGCGTATAACCCTCCATGTGCTGATTCAGTAGATGCCAATTTAAAACTTGACTGTATTAAAACAAGCAAAAAGATCATGAAGGCAGATTATTTAATTTTAGCTGCCGGGGCAAATGATTTTAAAACATACGAAATGCTTTTTGATAGAGGTTTGCAGATGGAACAAAAGCCTTTTGCAATTGGATTTAGAATTGAACATAAACGAGAATTTATTGACAGAATTTTATTAAAAGAAAATAAAAATAGCGATATTTACAATAATATGAATATGTCTATAAATAGTGGCTCTGCAATTAATAAAACATTAAAAGACATTAACAGAGCCAATGCTAATAACGCTAATATGAACAATATTACCGGCAATCACTATAGTAACAGCCATTATGATAATCCTAAACTTACAGGTATGTACTACAATTTGAGTTCAAAAAATTACGGGGGATATTCTTTTTGTATGTGTCCTGGAGGCGTTGTTATCTGTTCAAGTTCCGAAGACGGACATCTTTGCGTAAACGGAATGAGCTACTCAGGGAGAAATCTTGAAAACTCAAATAGCGCTATCGTTGCTTCCGTAATGCCCGGCGATTTGCCAAAAATTTACGAAAATAAAATTAATAACGATAATAATAAATATAATGGCTCTCTAGGTCTTCTCTATTTTAGACAAGATTTAGAAAAAGATTCGTTCATTGCAGGAGGAGGTTTGTTTTCCGCTCCTTTTCAATATACTGCAGAATATATAGGTGATATTTTTAAAAATTATAATTTTAATAAAAATTTTTTAAAAAATATTAGAAACAATGACGGAGAGCATAATTTGAATATGCCTTCTCCGTCATATAAACCGGCTGTAAAGCATTATGAACTTTTTAAATTATTACCCGACTTTATAAATATTAAATTAGCAGGAACATTAACGGAATTTGATGAAAAATTTCCCGGATTTATCGACAATTCGATTTTAACAGGAATTGAAGCAGGAACTTCTTCCGCCGTCCGTATTTTAAGAAATAATGATTATCAATCTGTTAATGTTGAAGGGATTTATCCTTGTGGCGAAGGTTCCGGATATTCGGGAGGAATTGTCACAAGTGCTATTGACGGGGTAAAATGTGCTATTTCAATTGCGAAAAAAATTAAAAATAAAAATTAATAATTTTAAGGTCAAATTAAACATTTTTATAATATCTAAAAAATATCTAAAAAATTAATTTTAATTATTGATTTATTATTATTATTAATATATATTTATTATTAATTATTTTTTTTGATTTAATTTAAGCAGAAGGCTTAAACACTAAATACATTAAACGGTATTTTCAAATAAAAGCTTCATTTAAAATATAATATTTTATAATATATTTATATTTCAAAAAATTATTTAAATAAAATTTAAGGCGAGAATGTTATGAAAATATTATCAAAAAGTTCTTATGCAAATTTAATTTCTGAAATAAATGAACTTAGAAAAAAAAATGAAGAATTAAATAAAAATTTATCTAAAAAAGATAGCGAAATTAATTCATTAAACGACAATTTCAAAAATAATATTGACGAATTAAATTCAAAAATAAAAAAATTAGAATCCGATATGGTTTCAAAAGATAGTCTTTTAAATTCATTTGCTTCTGATTCCGATGAGTTGGCAAAAGTAAAGGAAGTAATGCAAAATATTTTAAAATCATGCCAGGATGGAACGGGACACGCAAAAAATTATATAGAGTCATTGTCGGAAGTGTATTCCAGCTCATTTTCAACGCTTCAAAAAACATATAAAGATTCCGTAGAATTATATAAACTTACCTTATTCACTGATGAAATATTAAATGTTATAGTTTCAATAACAGACCAGATTAATTTATTGGCTTTAAACGCTGCTATCGAGGCGGCAAGAGCAGGTGAGGCAGGAAGAGGTTTTGCAGTTGTTGCAGACGAAGTAAGAAAACTTTCCGAAAAATCTTCCAGTTCTACAAAAGAAATTTCAAATGTTTTATTCGGTATAAGAAAAGTCAGCGCTAAACTTAACAATACTCTACGTATTGACGATAAACTTAATGAAACTTTAACTAAAACTATTAAAAATATAGAAGAAGAGTTAAAAAAGATTTGTCAAAAAAATTAATATTAAAATAATATAATACATAATAATATAAAGATAAATATTTTCAAAATAAATATAATAAATA
>DAHXMB010000003.1:0-3246 GCA_027365695.1 Candidatus Acididesulfobacter sp.
AATTTACCGCTTGACAATAAATGTCAAAAACGATATACTTATATGTATAAAACATTCCAAACAAAACTCTCCTTGCAACAACCTAATGCGTGGGTAGGTTCTTATGCGAGATAATCCGGTCATTGTTACATCACCTCCTCGAGTGAAAAATTAACCAGATTATTGCAAAGAAGCTTATAAGCAGAGGAAAAATACCTATAAGCTATATATAATTTTAAAACTTTATTTATTATTTTGAGCGACGAAATTGTGAAAAAAAACATTTGTCGCAAAGAAAAAGAATGGGATTAGAAGTTTGCCGGTTTAAAATATTTTATATAATCCCTTATAAAATATATTGCCGACTGTCGGGTTTTTAGCATATTCAATGACAGCAAAAAGCTGCATTAGAAGCGATAAAAAATCCGAAAAAAAATCATTAGATAAGTTTAGTATCTCAAAAAACAAAAAAGCTGTCAAGCATATTTTTTAAAAAAATTAAAAATCGCTTAAAACCCTTGAAACATCTTCTTTTTTAACCCTCGACATATCAGGTATCGCCGTTGAATTATCATTGTCAGAGCTGTCGCCGTTAAGGATATTCTGATTTGGGATAGTAATATCGTTTTGCAAAGTAGGATTCTTGCCTAAATAAACTTCAGGGTTTTCATAAGCTTTACGGTTATAAAAGTAGAGCAGTATTACGTTTTTAACAAAGAATGCCCGACCATTTTTAGTGGTAATATTTTTTAAAAATTTAATCGCATCGGTATTAAAAATACAAACCTTTATTACGGCTTTTTCGTTATGCGCTCCGTATTTAACCGGCAGAGTAGTTTCGTCTATTTCAAAAGCCAATATATCGGGATTATTTTTTATCCTGTCGAAATAGTCCTCAAAGATATTACGCACCGCCCAAGCCTTGTCGAATTTAGTATTAGAGCAACGCTCTTTAAAGAATTTTAAAACTTTTTTATCTCTAAACGTCATAGTAATTGCAATATTTGTTCTATTCAGCATAATGTTACTCCTTTATTTTTAGGTTTATATGATGTATTTGAAAACGGGGTGCGTTTCAAATACATCAAAATAAACCTTTTATAATTGCGGTTTTTGGGATAACCGCAAACCCTTTCTCTTTTAGGCTACTGCCTCTTTAAAAGCTTTGCCCGCTTTAAAAGCCGGAACTTTTTTTGCCGCAATTTTAATTGATTTGCCGGTCATCGGATTGCGTCCTGTTCTGGCGTTTCTTTTCCTAACGCTGAACGTTCCAAATCCCACAAGTCTGACTTCTTCGCCTTTTTTAAGAGCGTTCTGGACGGCACTTATAATGCTTTCAAGAGCATTAGCACTGTCGGACTTTTTGAGTTTTGCGGAATCTGCTATCGCATCGATTAAATCTGCTTTTGTCATTTGTATCACCTCCTTTAGATTAAATTTATATATTAGAAAATCAAGCCTGCCTGATGTCCTGCCTGATGCCTTATTTTTTTAAATTATTTTTTTAGCGTTTAGCATCCCGCCTCGTCAAAGTATGTGAAACCATGAACCTTTTTCGTTTTTTCAACGACCGGCTTTTTTACATACACAAGATAATAATTTCCGTTTTGTCCCTGATAAGAATCTACGACTTTATGCCTTTCCTCTCCATGAATTATGCACAATGCTTTGAAATCTCTTATCGCAATACCGTATTTGTTAGATTTGTACTTATTTTTAAACCATTTTCCTACTTTTGCCATTTCGTTGGAATCCACTATTCACCTCGTATTTTTAAAACACTGTCTATTATAAAAAATAAAACCCTCTTGCGTTAGAAAACTCAGGCATATCCATAATATAAACCAAATCTTTATATTTCTCCGGCAGGGTATTTTTAATATGGTAAGCTCCGCCGCCGGCTATAATTAATTTATCCGCCTGACGCAATTTAGTTTCATAATCGGCTTGAATACGAAGTATTATGCTTTCCATATAATTAGCCATAACCTCATTAATATATTCTGATAAATCATAAGTCTTGCCGTAATTTTTAACGATTTTATTTGTTAAAATCTGCGTAGTTTCAATTTTGGTATTATCGTCTATACCGTAATCTCTTGCTATTTTCTGCTCTAAATCGTTAATAACCCTTGAAACGCCCAGCTTTGAATATTGCTTTGAATTATTAGAAACGCCGGTATATCCTTCATCAAAAGCTACGACTATTACGGTATTAAACCCTATATCTAAAATAAAGCCTTTATCTTTTGCCGTGGCGGTATTAATGTTATTTTTTAATATATAATCGACTAATATTCCTCCGCCTTGAGGATGGACGGCTAAAACTTTAGTCCCCACTTTATCGGTTATAATATCGCTAAAAAATGAATATCGCCTGTTATTTACGGTAAAGTCTTTAACTTTATCCCATAATTGAAGCATATATTTACGATAATACTCGATAGGCAGTCCTAAAGATATTTCGTCTACCGTGCCGTAACCGGATCTTTCTAATTTTTCAATAGCTTTTGATATAAAAAGCGGAGCATATTCTATTAAAAAATCTATCTCGAGAGAGTATTTAACGTCCGGCTCGCCTATGGCGTCTTCGCCTATAAGATAATATTTTCCATTATAAAAACTTGGTTTTTTCTTCTCAACGCCGAGTTCTACCTGCGGTTTATTATATACCGCTATTGCGGTAGGAAACTTTGTCATAATACCGTTAGCGCCTACTATCTTTACGCTTGAAAAACCTATATCTATTGCTAATTTCATCTCAAACCTCCATAAATTATTTTATGTTTTTCATATTTATATCAATCAAGGATTTTTTTATCTGTCGTTAAAGAGTTTTTGGTATATAAGCCGTATAAATAAGAACTATAATATCCTGACACCTTGCTTATCAATAATATCTTTTTAACCTTGCCGGCGGTGATAGTTTTCTCATTACGATATTTAACGTTCCCTATATGTCGTTCCCTATATGTGCTGAATAAAGACCATAAGATATACCTGCGCATAATATAAAAAACATAGCAAGCACCATTGCTAATTGTCCGTCATTTTTTTTACTTATCTTTCCTAAAATAAGCATAATCAGTAATATAAATGCGATAACTCCAAATATAATTGCGACAGATGGACGAAAGACTTACTATTAATGTATTAAATGATGCTATACATAAATACGGAAATCCTGAAATATTTAATTCAGACCAGGGTTCGCAATATACGGCTCAAAACTTCATTAATATTTTAGTAAATCATAAGATATCTATT
>DAHXMB010000117.1:0-11560 GCA_027365695.1 Candidatus Acididesulfobacter sp.
ATGGCATTTGCCGACATTTAATCCTGCAATTAATTTAAAAACTTTTATTGAAATAGCTGCAGGCGAGTTAGGGGTTAATCCTAAGTATTCTGTTTTGAAAAAATGGATGGTAAAAACGGCAGGGGTTTTTGATAAAAAAGCGTCTGAGTTATACGAGATGCTGTATCAATATAAATTTGATTATCATTTTGATTCGTCTAAGTTCAATGAATATTTTAACTATAAACCTATGCCTTACGGCGAAGGTATAAAAGAAACGATTATATTTGTTAAAAACAGCGCAATATAATTTATATTTACATCTTTAACGGGTTTTTTATATTATGAATCAAAATGAGGTTAAAGAACATTTCGGAAAGCAGGCTGACGGCTACGAAGAATTGATGGTCAGGCTTATTCCCGGGTATTTAGAACAGCACAAAATTATATACGATTTACTCCCTGAAGAAGAAAAAGCATACAGAGTGCTTGACTTGGGATGCGGCAACGGAGTTCTTTCCGAACAGATTTTTAAAAAATATTCCCGGGCTCATATAGTCGGATTTGATTTAACCGAAGAAATGCTTAAGGCGTATGATAACAAACTTTCTAAATATTCGGGCAGATTTGAATTAAAGAAAGGAGATTTTAAAACAGACGCTATAGGGGATAGTTACGATATTATCCTTGCAGGTCTTACGCTGCATCATCTAACGCATAAAGAAAGAAAAGAGTTCTATAAAACGGCTTACTCCGCATTAAACGCCGGAGGAGTTTTTATATCCCGCGATATTATAATAGACGAAGACAAAGACGTAAGAACCCAACAATACGAACTCTGGAAAAGATTTATCAAATCAAACGGCGAAAACCCTGAATTATGGTATTCAAAACACATGGAAAAAGACCGTCCCGTTACTCTCAGCGAACATTTTGCATGGCTAAAAGATTCAGGATTTATAAAAATCGGCTGTCATTACAGGCTTTTTAATTTTGCGGTATCGTCGGCAATGAAATAAAACAATTTTTTTATTGTAAAATCATGGCGGGGAAATTTACAACCGCTTATCCATAAGAGTTTATAATGTTTTGAGCAATTAATTTTTTATAAATTAAATCTAAATTTAATGATATAAATATAGGATAATAAATTATGAATTTATTTTCAAAAAACGCTAAACTTAAATCGCTCTTAGGCAATCTTCATTCAGAGAATGAAAAGCAGTTAATATTTCAGGCAAGAAGTCAATTTAACGGAACAGACGAAGAATTTCAACAATTGTTAGCTAAATATAATATATACAATGCAATTGAAAAAGGTAAACTGCTTGAAGAATACAAAATAAAAATTCAAAGCGAAGAACTAACTCTTTCCGTCTCTCCTGAAATGGGGCAATTTCTGTTTATGACGGCTATGATTTTAAAGCCGAAAATAATATTAGAACTTGGAAGTTCTATAGGCGTTTCTACGCTTTACTTTGCCGAAGCGTTCAGACAGCTTAATAATGACGGTCATGTAATAGCAACAGAATTTAGTAAAAAAAAATGCGATAAGATTCAGAAAAATGCCGAATCAGCCGGATTGGACAGATATATCAAAATATTGCATTGAGACGTTTTTGAAACAATTAAAAACATTAATGAAAAAATAGATATTGTTTTTATCGATATATGGGCTTCAGGCTATTTGGATATTTTCAAAGCAACCAGGCATTTGTTGAAAACTGGCGCTGTTTTTATTGCCGACAATATGAGCTCTGCAGGCAAAGAAACTGCATTATTCAAAGAATATTTAGATAAAGACGAAACAATATATAATATTGCTTTGGATTTTGAATCGGGAGTGGAATACGGCATTATCTTAAAATAATCAGGCGCGATAGCAGAAATGCCCGCCGTTACGCTTTTGAAATATATTGGCGATATATATGAGATGAAATAATTTGCGGTTATGTTATATTGTTTTAATATTTTTAAAAGTCCGCTGTATTCGGTCATAGAGAAATTTTAGGAAGGCTAATGGACAATTATATTTAATTTATAATAATGGAGAAAGCCGGTGATTCAGTTCAGTGAAGAAATAACAATCAATACTGATTCCGAACGCATTTTTAATATTTATAAAGATGTATCAAATTGGAACAGATGGGACCCTGAAGTGGCATCGTCAAGCATTGACGGTCAATTTACCGCCGGCACTCAAGGCAAACTGAAACCTACAAAGGGACTGAATGTCAAAATAGAAATAATTTCCGTTGATGAAAATACATCGTTCATAGTTCAGTCCAGACTTCCTCTGTGTATCATGACACTGGAACACGATATATTTACTCTTGAAAGAGCTACGCGTGTTATCCATCGTGTAAAGTTCAACGGGCTTTTATCTTTTTTCTTTGGTCGAGTAATCGGTAATCAAATAAAAAAAGGCTTATCAGGCACATTAAAGGGTTTAAAGAAGGCAGCAGAAACCAATGCTACATAAAATCATTTAACTCTCGGCTCGATTTAAACTTGTAATCTGTTATTATTGTATAGTCCGAAAAAATAAATCGGCAGGTTTTTAAGATTGCAAAAAAATTAGGTATTACTGTACTGTTGATGAATTAATAAAATAAATATGGAGACTGGAAAAATGAGAAATTTTGACCATAATTCGGGAGAATACTTAGATATTGACGGAGCAAGAATCTATTGCGAGGTTGCCGGTAATGATAACAGTCCGGCTTTATTGATCTTGCACGGTGGGTTCGGGAACATTGAAGACCTAAATATCGTCCTTTCCGACATAGATAAAGAGTTTAAAGTAATAGGAATTGACAGCCGGGGGCAGGGTAAGTCAACGCTCGGTTCAAAAGCGTTAACCTACGAACAGATTCAAAAAGATGTTGAACGCGTTCTCCAACATCTCAATATTGATACGTTGAGCATCATCGGTTTCAGCGATGGAGGAATTGTCGCTTACAGACTCGCTTCGCTGACTTCGCTGAAGATTGAAAAGTTGGTTACGATTGGCTCGCCCTGGCATCTGAAACATACCGAACCGGTGAAAGAAATGTTCCTATCAATCACCGGAGAGAGTTGGAGAAATAAGTTTCCCGTCACTTACGACGCTTACCAAAAATTAAATCCAGAACCGGATTTTGATGTTCTTGCTCAATCTATCGTCAAAATGTGGCTTGATTCAAGCTCGTCCGGTCGTCCGAATGAAGCCGTTAAGAATATTTCCTGTCCTTTGCTGATTGTCAGAGGTGACAACGATCACCTTCTATCAAGAGAAGCTGTCGTCGAGTTGTCGGCATTCGTCAAAAAGTCAATGTTACTAAACATTCCGTTCGCTGGGCACGTCGCGTTTGAAGATCAGAAAGAAATATTTATGATCATTCTTAACAAGTTTCTTAAGGAATGAATAAAACTATCAACAGCATTGTGTTGTAAATTTTGAGCGAGGAATGGACGAAGTAAAAAAAATAACGTTAATAGAGCTTAAACAGTAATATTGTTTTAAGGTTTATATAATTAATTTTTATTATTAGTAAAATAGGCGACGATATGTATATAGAAAAAATCTTTGGTAAACAAAATATAACATTGGAGGATATAAAAAATCTTTTAGCCTATAATAATGAGCACAGGGACGTAGAATTTAAAGAATGTGTTGATGATAAGAATTATATAAAAAATTTTATAAAACCGATAGTTGGTCTGGCAAACGCTAATGGAGGATTATTAATAATTGGCGTTAGCGATGGTGATAAAAAAATAATAGGTATAGAAAATAAACCAAAGCATATAGACACATTAAATAATTGGATTAAAAATATAGAACCGTCCTTATCTAAACATTACAATATAATGCAGATAAAATTAGATGAAGAAAAAAGCATTTACTTGGTTGACGTGGAGCCGACTGGTAGTTTATATGCACTCAAAGAAAATAACCATTTTGTCTATTATATAAGAAAAGGTCCAAGCACTGAAGAAATAAATCCAAATGAAATAATAAAAATTGCTTGCCAAAAAGAGAATTACGAATACAATAAGGGTTACAGGAAAGGATTGTTAGGAGGTATTAATAATGCAATACAGGAAATAGCCCGATTCCTTGATATTAAAGAAATTGACTTTATAAAATTTATAGAGGATAAAAATATAAATGAATTAATGAATATAATTAAAAATGCGAAAACAAAAAATTTAAGTATTAATATTTATCAAGAAGTATTACATCTTAATTCTAATATTTTATATATAAATGAAAAAGCTATCCATAAAAATTTAACTTTTGAAGAAGAGAGTACTAAAATTGATCTGTTAGATAATATACAACGTGTTTATGATTTCAATAAAAAACTTAATAACAACGATATAATGGAATTAAATAATCTGCCTATCTATTGGTTAAATAATAAAAAATTTAATGATTCAGATATTAATATATATACCTCTTTATCCCTTCTTGGATTTATAAAAAATATATACGGATATTATGAGTTTATTCATGATGATTTGCAAAAATATCTTACTAACTATGAAAATAATTTAAATGATATTTTAAAAAACATTGATTTGATATATAAAGATTCATCAATTAACAAAGAAATTATATGTGATTTAAAAGATATGCTTGAAAAATTTTCCGTTGAGATGGCAAAAGAATTAATCAATATTATCACTATAGCTTTATTCTTAAAAAAAGCGATAAAACAAGTTCTTTATTTAGAATAATAAATAGCGTTTAATTATTGAATCGGATGAAAATAATTATAATCGGCAATCCTTATTGGTTAATAAATTGATTCTATCCGTTATTATGTTTAATTAAGGAATAGACAAGATTAAAGTTATTTATGTAAATGTATAGACATTTTAAAAAGTAAACTTGCTAAATTTAATAGACACTCGTTAAGACTATTTTAAAATAATTAAAATACTTAACCGGAAGTTCGTGTGTTTTTTATTCTTTTTCTATAGACCGTTCAAATTTTTGTGAGTCACATAATAAAATTAAATTTTAATATATAAAAATTAAATAAAATTTGTTTATTAAAACAAAACACAAACATATCTTTATCCTCCCCGTCCTTGCCGTTTTTGCCAGCGTCTTTATCCTGTATCCTTTTTTCTCCAGTAATATTGCCGATATTTATTTTGCCGTTAAAACCGCAATTTCAACCCGCAAATTAATTATCCCGTCCGATTTTAACCTTAAATATCTTATCCTTTTCTCCGGATTAATTTTAATGTCCTTTACGGATATGCTTTTTGAAAGAATATCGGCGGTTATTCCGATATTTCTTATATTAACAGGCTTTCTATTCGCTTATATATCAAATACGCAGTTATTAGCCGTTTTAGAGGCGTTAGGCACAGGCTTGGGTATATTTATCCTAATCGATATAACGAGGCTTGGTTCGTATGCTTTTGGCGATATATTAACCGCAGGAGCGATAGGTTCGTTTGTCGGGATAGAAAATATCGTAATTATTTCGATTTGCGCTATAATATTAGGTAAAATTATAACTTATTTCAGCGCAAGATTAGACGGGATATTTGATAAAAGCAGAGTAAAACAGTTTCATATGGCGTTCGTGCCGGTGTTATTTTTAGCGACGGCAATATTTAAATCATAAAAAAGACATTGAATAATATGCAGGGACTCGGAAAGATTCTTGTAATAATAGGAATAGCATTGATTGTTTTCGGACTGTTGTTTATTTTTTCACATAAACTACATTTCGGCAAGTTTCCGGGCGATATTGTTATCAAAAAAGGTAATTTTACTTTTTATTTCCCGCTGGGATTAAGCATTGTTATAAGCATAATATTGACGATTATTATGTATTTTGTCGGAAAACGTTGATATAATTCTGTTAAAAATCATCGTCAAGATTCGATGTAAAGCAGTAAACATTCAATTATCCTTCTTCGCCCACACGTCGTCAACGGCTTTCTTTAGGGTCTCCGGCACTAAATGGCTATATCGTTTCGTCATTTGCGTCGTCCGGTGTCCTAATAGTTCGCCGGTAATAAATAAGCTCGTTCCGTTCATAACCATTTTACTTGCGAAGACGTGCCTTAAATCGTGGATGTGCATATCTTTAATCTCGGCATTTCTGCAGGCGGTATGGAAGGAACGCTTAAAATCAGTGAGTTTCTTTCCGTTATCGTTAAATACATACTTCTCTTCTTTCGCAGCCGTCTTTCTTTTCTATGCCGCTTAAAAGCTCTTTTAAGGGCTTGCTTATCGGTATATGCCGGTCATATTTTGTCTTGGTGCCTTTTATAGCGATAACGCCATTCTGCAAATCCACATCGTCCCATTTTTATAAAGAGCTTTACAAAAAAAGAGCTCTATCTGCCCCTATAACAGCTATTTATTTTTCTTTTTCTATCTTAAACCCTATATTTCTTGCTGGTTTTGCCAGAGGGGTCATTAATTCTTTTATAGCATTAAAAAGAATTTTAAATTGAGGATCGTATTTCTTTTCCATTTCTTCTATTTTTTGTTTCAGGTCTTTATGCGAGGCAAGCATTTCTCTGATTTTTGTAAACATTCTTATTATTTGTATATTGACCTCTGTATCGCCCTTTCGCTATTAAGAACACTTGAAAGCATAGCCACGCCGTTTTCGGTGAAAAATATTACTCTGCTTTTTATAGAAAATTCATCTTCGTATGATTTCAACTATGCTTTCAATAATTTGATTAACCTTATTTTTAGTAAGATTGCCGATTTTATAAAGAATAATATGGCTGTCGGCCGTAAATATCCGGTTAGGTCTTATATTGCTCGATTGTTTTAAATCTCCCGATTCAAAATCGCTCTGATTAACTGGAACGGCATAGCCGTCTTTAACAGTCTGGCTGGTTATTTGGCAAAGGATTAAATCGTCGCCCTCTAATTTTGAAATTACTAAGGCGGGGCGTCTTTTAGCCTGGCTCAAATCGGAAAAAGGAAAAGGAACCACGACAATATCGCCTTTTACAAATTCTGCCATGCTTTGTCTTCCTCCGGCTTCAGCCAGTCTTTTTTAAGAGAGGACTCGCTTAAAACGGTAGCTTCAAGTCTTTCCTGAACTGATTTTGTTTTCAAAAAATTCATAAAATCTAAAACCTCGTCAAGAAAAGGCTCCGGAAAATGCTCTATTTCATTTAAAAGTAATTCTTTAGTGCTCATAATCCACCTTTTATCAAGATACTGAATATAGTTTACATTATAAAAATACAAAAATCAAAGTTATAAATCCGCCCGTAAAAAAAGAAAATGGAATTTAGTTCCAAATTTGGATAGCCAAGATTTATTTCTTCCCCCACACGTCGTCAACGGCTTTCTTCAGCGTCTCCGGCACTAAATGGCTATACCGCTTCGTCATCTGCGTCGTTCTGTGTCCTAACAGCTCCCCCGTAATATAAAGCGACGTTCCGCCCATTACCATTTTGCTTGCGAAGACGTGCCTTAAATCGTGTATCCTTAAATCCTTTAATCCGGCGTTGCGGCAGGCTGTCTTGAATGAATGTTTAAAATCGCCGATTTTAGCTCCGTTTTTGTTAAAGACAAAACAGTCGGCTTTCTTTTCTATGCCGCCTAAAATGGCTTTTAATAGCTTTGAAATAGGTATGTATCGGTCGTATTTAGTTTTCGTGGCTTTAATCGCTATTACGTTATTCTGCAAATCCACGTCGTCCCATTTTAAGTTTAACGCCTCGCCTTTTCTACAGCCGGTGTAAATTAAAAATGTTATTAAATCTTTAGTTAATTTATTAGTGGCTCCGTTGATAAGCTTATTTATATCTTCGTCGGATAGGGTTTTAAGACGGGAAAGTTCGTTTAACTTTTTAATGCCTGCGCAAGGATTCTTATCGAGATAGCCTTTTTTAATACAAAAGTTAAAAAAATGCTTTAGCATAGAGATTTCATAATTTACCGATCTAAAGTTTATTTCCGCTTCTCTTTTGTCTGCATTTTTCGGCAAATTAATTATTTCAAGACGTCTTTTAAGTTGGTAGTTTTCGATATAATCTGTATTAATGTGCTGAATAAGCTTATTTTCAAATATAGGCAAGAAATGTTTACCGGCTGTTCTTTCTCTTATTTTTAACCCTTTATTTTCAATATATAAATTATAACTATCCATAAAATTGTAAGATATATTTGACGGCAAGCTATGTTTTTTGCGGAGTATATCTACTTTTATAGTATCGGCTATATGTTCTGCGAGTTTTTTGTCGGCGGTCTTGGTAGTTCCTTTATAACGGACGCCGTCAATCATCATGTCGTAGTAGTAATATTTACCGCGCAATCTTATATTGTCGGACATTTTACACCTTTAATTTTTGGGACAATTTTGGGACAAATTTGAGACAAAAATTTAATAAATTCTATACAATGTATATAAAATATACACTATTTAAAATTTATTGTCAAGGTCTGGAAGTGCTTATTTACTGCGGTTTTTAAGTGGCTGGGGGAGAAGGATTCGAACCTCCGTAATGGGAGTCAGAGTCCCATGTCCTGCCGCTAGACGATCCCCCAATTGTATTTATATTAATTTATATTAACAGTTAGATTGTGTAATTATATAACATACGACAACAGTGCACAACCATTAATTTAACTGATATAATTTAACTGATAAACTGCCGTCTTACATCTTCATTGCTATAAACAAGCGGCTTTACGGCAACTATTTGATAATTTAATTAACTAAAATATCTAAAAATTCCTTTTTTGCTTTTTTTTACAACAGGTTTATAGCTTTCAAAATTGGCAATTTCTTCAGGTTTTTCAATAGAAACAATAATCCATGGCGGAGGAGTTATAATAGAACAGCTGCTGCCTCCCGACATTTTCGGATGGTATATTTTAATTATTTCAGGATTATCCATGGTATAAACATAAAACCATCCGCAAATTTTATCCAGCTCTTTAATTTCGGCAGAGCGTTCTTTTAAAAAATTGCCGGCTTCTTCGGCGGTTATTTCTGTTGTCGGGTTGTCAATCTGCGTATAGTTATAATACCATTTTTTATTAGAATTTTTTACCTTTTCAGCCAGCAAATCAATCTGTTCCCATTTTAACAATCCCGAAAACGACAAAGTATCTATTTTCCATATCTTATTATTTTTATTTTCCATTATCTTACTATTCTTATTTTCCATTTTTTTTACATTTATAATATCTAATTAAGATAAAATAACATTAAGATAACAACATTTAATTAATTAATAGATTATTACATTGTATTATATAGTATTACATAGATAGATGGATAATTAATTTTAGGAAATTTACAATATCTATTCTCTATCATCTCTATATCGACAATACATTTAATAACGGTACTATAGTAATTAAATAAATTAAATAAATTAAATAAATTAAATAAATTAAATAAATTAAATAAATTAATTTTTTAGCTATAGTTAATTCTTTTGATAATATACAATTTTCAACAATTATATAATTCCCAAAATTGCCGATAGAAAATTATTTTTCTGGATTACCACTCACGCGGGAATGACTTTGCAGGTTTTTAAGTTTTCATCCAACTGGTGTCATTCCTGCGAAAGCAGGAATCCGGTGTTCATATAACTTTAAAGCCATTTTAACTGTTTCTATCGGCAATTTTGGGTAATTTTAATTAAAATACTCCAAAAATTTTAAAACCGCAAAATTTACATTTGCCTTCAATAATATTGTTTTCAATTATATTATAACCGCGTCTTTCAATCAACAGTTTTTTACATGACGGACAATATGTATTTTCAAATTTTTCAGAAATCAAATTTCCTATATAGATATAATTTAATCCTGCTTTTTTGCCGATATTATAGGCATTAGCCAAACTTTTTTCATTTGTTATATGTCCGTCTTTCATTTTATATAATGGGAAAAACCTAGAGATATGCCACGGAATATCAGAGTTAACGGAATAAATAAAATCGGCTATTGATTTAATCTCTTCATCATTATTATTATAATCGTCAATTAATAATGTCGTTAATTCTATATGAACTCCCAGCGAATAAAATTCTTTTATAGATTCCAAGACAGGTTTTAACGTGCCTCCGCATACTCTTCTATAATTTTCATCTTTGAAAAATTTAATATCAATATTAGCGGCGTCTAACAAATCTTTTACAGCTTCCATAGATTCATGGGTGTAATATCCGTTTGTTACAAAAATATTTTTTAATCCTGATTTATGTGCAAAACGCATGGTTTCCAAACTGTAGTCAAAAAATACTGCAGGATCCGTATATGTGTAAGAAATAGAAGAAGCGCCTGATTTTAAAGCTTTTTTGACAATTTCTTCAGGCATAGCTCTTTTTATGTTATTAAAATAGCTCAAAAATTCTTCATAATTTTCGTCTCTGTATGTCTGCGAAATATCTGCATTTTGGCATCCAAGACATCTAAAGTTGCATCCGGGCGAAGCAATAGAATAAGAAAAACTTCCCGGCAAAAAATGGAAAAGTGGTTTTTTTTCTATAGGATCTAAACTTTCTGCAACAATTATTCCATAATTTATAGTATATAGTTTTCCTTCTTTATTTGTTATGGTTTTGCATACCCCAAGTCTATTTTCTTTGATTTTGCATCTATGAGCGCATATTAAACATTGAGTATAGTCGGGTTCTTTTTTAAATAAACTTATTTCTTTAAAATTATTTTCCATTATTTATTTATTATTTAAAAAATTCAATAATTATTTATAAAAAAACATAAAATTCAATATTTTATGTTTAATAAAACACTTTATTATTTATTAATAAATAATAAAGCACAGATAAAAAACTCAAAAAATAAATATAAATATAGATATAAAATTATTTATAGTATATTAAATAACAACCATACTTCTTCCTTTTTCTTTTGTTTTATATAAATTTTCATCGGCAGTTCTAAACTCTTATTTTAATAATATTATATAATATTATTAAACTTATTTTACATTTAAATTATAACTCTTTTATATTTTTAGTTAAATTTTAATTTAAATTATATTATAATAGCATTGATAATTTTATTTTTTGTAATAAGATATAACAAGTATTATTTTTAAAAATTTTGCCTCATACTTATATAGTCTTATATTTGTATATAAGTATAAATTATATTTGTATAATATTATATTTTTATATTTTAGCTTTTCATAAATTACTTAATTAATTTAATTTATAAATCACAAGAGGATAAAATAAAATGATTACATCTACAAAAGATACTAATAAACTTAAAGAAACAATCCATAGGGGGAAAAAAGACAAGACCAACTATATTATCAAAACAGTTTTAAACGCATTTGAACTCCTTGAAGCCTTTAAAGGCGATAGGTCAGAGTTAGGAGTCAGCGAGTTGAGCAAAATACTAAAACTCCACAAAAACAAAATATTCAGGCTTCTTGCAACTTTAGAATACACAGGATATATAGAACAAGATTCTTTTACCGAAAACTATAGGCTTGGTTTAAAAAGTCTTGAATTGGGACAATCTTTTATTCATCATCTAAGACTCTTAAGCATCGCGGAACCCGTGTTAAAAGAGCTCGTCAATAAAGTAAAAGAATCCGCGTACGTG
>DAHXMB010000008.1:0-7703 GCA_027365695.1 Candidatus Acididesulfobacter sp.
GATATGCATGGCTAAACTCCTTTCGAGATAATCACCCCGCCCTTAGGGCACACAATTCCCCTCATTTTTAAGGAGGGTCTTTAAATCATGTTCGGCTACATCAATCATTTTTCTTTTCTAAAATTGACAATAATTGTTTTGCGTCTTTTAAAAAGTTTTTTGTAACGTCAAAAACATCTTCGGCTTTATCGTTATCATAAGTATGCGATGTTTCGTTTCGCGCTCCGTGATACTCCATCCAGCTATCAATGTCATCAATAAGGCCACTTTTTGATGCTTCACGAAAAAGTTCCCTGCGGGTTGCTCCGTCTAAGTTAGCCCCGCCAATATTAATTTCTAGCCATCTTTTCATAAATTTCCAGCAAAGCTCATAGGTAAATTCAAAATTCTGAATAACCCCTGCGCGTATAACTTCTTCCTCATCCGTATTAACATCACCTTTAATAACGCTATCTGCAACTTTAATCGCTCGCCCCAATGAATTAATTGCTTTTTGTAAACTGCTTAAATCTAAAGTCATATTTTTCACTCCTTAAAATTATAATTTATATTAGCTAATTATACTTCCATCATATTAGTTTTTATCTCTTCGGCTTTCATTTTATTATTTTCCCTTACGGCCATCAATAATTCTGCCCCATCTTTGTTTTGAGGTCTCAATTTGTGACCTTAAAAGATTGTAGTATTCTTCATTAATCTGAAATATAAAATTTTAAAGAAATACCTAAATATACATATTTATAGTCTAAATTTAATGTATTTATTTTATCTACGAAATTTTTTCTATAAGCATAATACCGCTAATGTCAAATTCTGGAGGCAGTGAATCCCGAATTTGACATTAGGTCAGGTAAAACTGGTGATATCGCCGTAATTCGCGTTCATATACCCGCTTGATGCCTAACTCGTGCAAGCGATTAGCCAGTTTTTTAAAAATATATTCCCCATAGGCTGCCCTATCCCTGCCGTCAAGTTCATATTCATGTATATAAAACCCGATTAACCAGTTGCGGATCGTCAGGCTTACATTGACGGCTTTAGCTGCTTGAGTAAATAAATTTTCGTGGATTTTACTAATAATATCAACTAAAGATTCAAAATCGAGTTTGTCGATATGTAATGCCCCAAATTGTGAAGCAGCCTGTTTCACAATTGGAGAAGATTCAGTCTTTATTCTGTTTGAGCGCATAGAATCGGCTTCTTTTTCAGACTTAACTTTTTTACCCGCCATACTCTAAACCCCTTCTTAAAAAAATGAGCTATTACCAAAATTAAAATTATGTTTAAAAAATCCCAAACCCTATTTTTTCCATTTGTCTTCTTATTTCTTCATCCATCCTTTTTTCTTCTTGCATTTGTTTTGACAGCTCTGCCGTTAATTGCTTCATCTTTTCTTCGAAAACTTCGCCGTCTTCTTCTATCTCTTCCGACCCTACATATCTGCCCGGCGTTAAAATATAACCCTGCTTCTTTATTTCTTCAAGGTTTACCGCTTTGCAAAATCCGGCAACGTCGGCATATTTTCCGCCTTCGCCCCTAAAAACATGGTAAGTGTCCGAAATTTTATTTATATCTTCCGTTGTCAATTCCCTGTGTCTTCTGTCAAGCATAGCTCCCATATTGCGTGCATCGATAAATAAAACCTCGCCCCTTCTATCCCTGAATTTATGGTTCTTTTTATCGCGGGCGATAAACCATAGGCATGCGGGAATCATCGTGTTATAGAGTAACTGCGAAGGCAGGGCGACCATGCAATCCACGATGTCCGCCTCTATTATGTTTTTCCTTATTTCTCCTTCGTTCGAGGTATTGGAACTCATAGAACCGTTGGATAGGACAAAACCGGCAATTCCGGTGAGAGACAAGTGGTAGATAAAATGCTGAATCCACGCAAAGTTTGCGTTATTGGGCGGCGGAACACCGTATTTCCAACGGACATCATCCTTTAACTGTTCGCCTCTCCAATCTGAATCGTTAAACGGAGGATTGGCAAGAATGAAATCGGCTTTCAGTGTTTTATGGGCATCGTTTAAAAAACTTCCTTCGTTATTCCATTGAATATCCGCTTCTATTGCGCGAATAGCCAAATTCATCTTGCAAAGGCGCCATGTAGTCGAATTGCTTTCCTGCCCGTATATTGAAATATCAGCGATTCTGCCTCCGTGCTCTTCAACAAACTTTTCAGACTGAACAAACATTCCGCCCGAACCGCAGCAGGGGTCGTAAACCCTGCCATTAAATGGCTCTATCATCGACACAAGAAGCTGAACGATAGACCTGGGAGTGTAAAACTGCCCGCCTTTTTTGCCTTCCGCATCGGCAAACTGTCCCAAAAAGTATTCGTAAACGCGCCCTAATATATCTTTGCTTCTATTTTCTTTCTGTCCTAACCCGATAGTGCCTATTAAATCGATAAGTTCGCCGAGGCGTTGTTTATCGAGGGCAGGTCTTGCGTAGTTTTTTGAAAGAACGCCTTTTAAGGAAGGGTTATTTCTTTCTATTTCATCCATTGCATCGTCTATTAATTTTCCTATTTCAGGCTGTTTGGCATTGCTCTGCAGATAATCCCATCTTGCCTTTTGTGGAACGTAAAAAATGTTTCTGGATTTATATTCGTCTAACTCTTCAGGGTCTGATTTTTTATCGTTTGATAATTCATTGTAAAGCTCGATAAATGCATCCGAAATATATTTAAGGAATATAAGTCCAAGCACTACGTGCTTGTATTCAGCGGCATCCATATTGTTGCGCATTCTATCCGCCGTCTGCCAGAGTTTTGCCGTAAAATTCAAGTCTCCGCTGCCGTTTAAGTTATTATCCGCCTTGGCCATTTAAGCTCCGTGTCTTATATATTCGTATGTTAATGGATATTTTTATATAGTTTTTTATCGGCACTTTATTAATTAAAGCTCCTTTAAAAGCTGATAACGGTATATTATGACATTCCACCCTTATTTTGCATTATTGCTTCTTCTGCTTTTTCATTTTCCATACTTTTATCTCACTGATTCGAAGTCTAAAAATCGGCATCTATTTCAAGCTATAATAAAAATATAACAAAGTCAATTTAAAATGATATATCGATGATAGCTTTTTAATTTGTCTATTGCGATAATAGTTGCATCACTTTTTACCCACCCTGAAAATAACTTTTTCTCCTACAAGCTGATTAATAATCATTTTTTTATATTCGTTTGGCATTATTAGAGCATCAACGTAGGTTGCTTTGCCGACAAACCGGTCGGTAACTACGACATGGCATCTTAATTTGCGCTCTATTATATTCCTAACGAAGTTTTTTGTCGTTCGCGAAAGAATCATCAAAAATGTGCCTTCCTCCATATCGTAACCGACTTCTCTGACATAAAACTTGAAAGTTTCTCCGAACACCTCCTCTAACTGCATATCCGCATATTTAAACGGCAGATATGCGGCAATACCCCCGATATTTACGATATATGCGTCATCGGTTTTAGAAATAGGAATACCTTTAATATTTTTATGTAAAGAAAATTTATTATTTCTATATTGCTCTAACGCCGCTTTATTCCAAAGGGCTTTAGAAAAAAGCCCGCTTATCGTTTTCATGGATATGTAGCTTTGCAGATTTGTTGCGCCTCTTTGCATTGCTATCGCCCTTTTATATATGGACTGCCTTAATTTTTTAATATCTTTTAAACTTTTAATCTGAATTTCGGTTTCTGTTTCTCTATTTACCGCGCGGATATTAAAATCCTCGTCGAAACTAACCGTGTATTTTCCATAAAGCACTTTTTCCAGTACTACCTCTAACATATATATTGCATCTAAATACTTGACACTATAAACGGCGGATATCTCGATAGTAAGAGAGAAATAAATTGCCCGGATAGAGCTTTATCTAAATTAACGTTAATTATAAGGAGGCAAGAAAATGAGCTTAAAACACAATTTAATGTATTATTCAAAGCAGATTGAAACAAGATATGGGGACGAAATGCACCAGCTGTCCGAAAAATCCAAGTTCAACATCAGGAAAGAATCCCAGTCGATAGCAGCGGATTTTAAGTATTTGGGTTATAAGGTTAACACTAAATTTACCAGCGCAACGGTTATTAAAGCATCAGATTTTCTTAAATTATCCGAACACTGGAAAGAAAAGGGCTATTCGGTCGGAACAATGCAAAACAAAGCAACGATTTTAAGGGAAATTCTCACCGCCGCAAACAACATAGATGCTATTCTTACTAACGCCGAGCTTGGAATAAGTAAAGGCAGGGATGTTTTAAATTACGCCAATGTTAATAAGGGATGTCCGGCAATATCGGAAAAGGCTTTGTCCTCCGTTAAAGACAAAGCAGTTCTCGGAGCTATAAAACTTATTACAGCTTACGGCCTCAGACGCGATGAAGCCCTGCACGCGGTCTGGGCACTATCTAAAGGTCGCGATATCACGGTCAACGGTAGTTTAAAGCTTCGGGGTTCGTGGTGCAAAAACGGCCGACCCCGGGAGTTTGAAATGCGGGACGGCGGGTCTGCTTTAAAAGAAACGACAAGTCTTGTCAAAGGCTTTGAGTTCAAGGGCAGGCTTGAACAGTTCAGAGGAAGATTAGACAGAACATTTAAGAAATTAAAAAGGATTGATAACAATAAATCCTTGCATCCTCATGCGCTCCGTCATAACTACGCTCAGGAAAGATATTTCTTTATTACTGGACTACAGGCTCCCGTTGCAGGCGGTTTGAAATACACTGACATGAGTCCGCATGAAAAATCCTTGTACGACAGGGCATGTAAAATTATTTCCGAACTGCTTGGACATTCGAGGGAAAGTATAGCCCGCACGTATCTCGGAAAATAATTTCAGTAATAAAAATCTAACAAAGAGGAAGGAAATGCCGCTATGGATAAAGAAAAGATAGACAAAAAAGAATATATGACCGTTAAAGATATTGCCAAGCTTTTAAAACTCAGCATCAACACGGTTTATTATCTTTGCTATCACCGGCAAATCCCCTTTGTTTCAATTGGGCGGACTTAACGTTTCGACAGAGATAAAATTAATTCTTGGATTGAAAAAAATTCCCATGATATAATAATACCCGAAACAAGCGTGAATGCCTGCCTGAGGGGGGGGCAAATAATGGGCATTTAAAAGAAAAAAGGATCCAAGTGTTTTATGATGACGAAATGCGTGAGCGGTATTAAGTATTTTCAATCGACCGGCACTAAATACAAAACGGAAGCACAGGCGGTTTACGAAAGATGGGTTTCGGAGTTAAGGCGGCAGATAGATAGCGGCGGAATAATTAAGAAGGAAGAAATTAAACCCGCCGCCGAAACCACCGTTTATTTCAACGAATTTGCGGAAAGGTATTTATCATGGGTAAAGGATAGGCAAAAATCTTACAATGTTAAAAAGTATATAATTAAAATCGTAGTCGAACATTTTAAAAACAAAAAATTAATTGATTTTAATTATCGGACTATTGAATATTTTCAGTCATTCCTGCTGAATAAAGGCTTAAAGGCGACCTATATTAATAAAATTATAACCGTCCTTAAACATATGTTTAGCAAAGCGTTGGATTGGGAATTGATGAACGAAGATACGCTTAAAAAGGTAAGAAAAGTAAAGCTCTTAAAGGGAGAGATTAAACGTCTGCGCTATTTATCGGACGATGAGGCAGACAGATTATTATTAAATTGCGATTCTTATTTGAAGCCTATTGTCGTTATGGCGTTGCATACAGGAATGCGCCGCGGCGAAATGTTAGGCTTAACGTGGAATAGGGTGGATATGGCGAACAGGGTTATCCTATTAGACAAAACAAAGAATGGGGGAAGGCGGGAGATACCGATGAATAATACATTGCATATTGTATTATCGGGCTTAACCAGACATATTAAAACCGATTTTGTATTCTATAATACTGAAACTCTAAAACCATTCTTTGACCTGGAAAGAATCTGGAGAAAGGCCTTAAATAAATCGCATATTCTTGATTTTCATTTTCACGATTTAAGGCATACATTTGCGAGCCGGTTGGTTATGAAGGGAATCGATTTAATGACGATAAAAGAGCTTCTGGGGCACAAAGATATCAAGATGACAATGCGGTATAGCCATTTATCCCATGCCCATATAAAAAACGCCGTAAGCTCTCTTGATATAGAAGATAAAAAGTCTTACCTTTTTCTTACCTCTGATGAAAACGGAAAATTATCGAATCCCTGAAAGCCTTGCAGTGAGTGGTAGGCGCGGACGGTCTCGAACCGACGGCTTCTACCGTGTGAAGGTAAAAACCTGCTTTATAACTTATTGATTTTATTTGTATATTTATAGCATATTAAAATTAGGTAGTAATATAGTAGTAAAGTTAAATACAATACCTAATCCTTACAAAAATTATTCCATTCTTTAAATATAAATTATATTATTATTTTTTAAGTTTTTCAATATACAACCTGCGTACTTGGAAAATTTATACTAATGTCCGAAAATCGCCGCTAAGTAAAATAATATAGCAAAAAAAACGAGTTATGATATAATTATAAATATTAATTATGGTAAAATTTATAATATCATAATATTAAAATGAAAGATAATATTTTTCTTGATTTTAATAGAACTTTTACAGTAAAAAAAATTTAAATAAGCATTATTAAGATAATATATTAAAAGCTAATGCATTAAATATATTAAAGGAAGTTATATATATGTCTGAAAATATTATACGGATCAAGAGCGGCATTAGCCGCCTTACAGATAACGAAAACAATGCCGTAAAAGAGCTTAAAGAAAAAATACTGCAAAAATATCCCGGCGCAGGGTTAATTCTTTACGGGTCAAAGGCGAGGGGCGATTATAACCGGAATTCAGATTTAGATATCCTTATCGTAATTCAGGATAATTATGATATAGATGCCGATATATCTTTCGATAAACTTAAAAATCTTTATTTTTTAGCACCGGATAGAAAAATAAGAGATGAAATCTTAGAAATAATAATCGACATTGAAACTAAATACGATATCTTTATAGATTTTCAGATAAGAAACAGAAGCTATTTAGAAACTAACGTTGCCGGTGTTGTGCCGTTATACCAAAATATTAAAAAAGACGGAATATTATTATAATTATAGCAACAGGTTATGACCATAGAAAAAAGAGACAGGGACGCTTTAATAAAATACAAAATAGAAAGAGCGGAAGAAACCATTGAAGATGCCGTTATAATGTTTAATTCCGAACGGTTAAATTCTGCGGTTAATAGAATTTATTATGCCTGTTTTTATTCCGCGGAAGCTATTCTTCTTACTAAAGGTTTGACCTATTCAGACCACGGAATGGTAATAGGAACATTCAATAAAGAATTTGTGAAAAACGGTATATTAAACAAAGAATATTTTAAAATTATACATGGAGCGTTTAATCAGAGACAAACCAGCGATTATGGGGAATTTATAAAATTTAATAAAGAAGACATTGCTTTATCTCTCGAACAGGCAAAAGAATTTATTAAAGAGGTTAATAAATTAACCTTGAATATTATAAACAAAGAAGCTAAAAAATAAAATATAGGGAATGTTCAATATTTTGTGTCAGCCTGATGTGTTAAAATAATATTTTGTTATATTAGAACATAATTTTAATGTTTTGTCAATATAAAATTTGATTAAATTTTAAAAGTTTTTTGCATTTATATAAAAATATTATAATA
>DAHXMB010000120.1:0-7386 GCA_027365695.1 Candidatus Acididesulfobacter sp.
TGGCCAAAAAGCATAAATCTTCCTCCGCTGCAGGGCTGGTATTTTTATCTTCCAGGTTTATTAAGCGTATTGATAGCAGGCACGGTAGTTTTAATACCTAATATTCCGTTAGGTTTCTTAAACCTGACCGTTCAGGTTATAGCTTCAATATTTATGCCTGCCGCTATGCTGTTTTTATTGCTTTTGCTGAACGATAAAGAAATTATGGGTGAACATATAAATAAAAGATGGCAAAATATTTCAGCGTTTGTAATAGTCGGATTTTTGATAATAATGAATGGATTATATGGTATAACCGTAGTATTTCCGCATCTTTTTGGATGATAAAATATAAATTTATTTAAATTTATATTTAGGAGTTTTACGGGATAATTTGTTTTAATTTATAAATTTATATAGGCAAATTTAATTTAATTATAATTATTGCGATTAATTCAAAATAATCGGCAGAGGTGTTCAAAATGGCATTAGATAATAAAAAAATCAAAGATAACCGTGAAGATAAAATGTTAAAAAAATTAAATAATAATAACTCTCAAGACGGCGCTAATTTAGAAAAATATTGGGAAAATTTTGTGAAAGAAGAAGGGTTGCTTGATTATAATAAAATTCCGCTTCAGAGGGCAGAAATAAGCGGCTGGGTTAAATTTGCTTTTTGGTTTTTGCGTATTTATATAGTAGTGATGGTTGTTCTTGTTATAATCGGATTTTCTAGAATTCATTAACAAAAAGCGAACCGTCTTATCTATTTTATGTTTATGTCTATGCTTACAGTATGCCTACGGCAGGACTTCCCTCCTGTTAAAAAAAAGAGGATGGGAATATGGTAATCCATTGGTAATAAAGTATATTTATTAATTTTTTATTCAATTAATGTTAATAAAACTTTTTTATTATTTAAACGCTGCTTCCAATAGTATATCTGATAATAAATAATAGCAGGATTTAATATGAAAAAATTAATTTTTATTTTAAGCTTAATTGTTTTTGCTCAAATTATAACGGTGTATATTTTTATTAAAAATTCAAACGCCGTATCTGATATAAGCGTTAATATAAACAATTATATAAACAGCAATAAAAGAGATAATTTAAACGATAACATATTAAACAATATATATAATAATGCAAATAATAACACAAATCATTATATAAACAGCAATATAAGAAAATCCGGCGAAAATACTTTTTTATCGCAAATTAAACTATTCGGGACATTTGCCGCCTCTTATACTTATAATTTTGCAAATCCCGTCGCAAATTCACAATTTCCGCAGGGAAATTACAACGGAAATTATATAAATAACTATAAAGTTAATGGTTTTACCATAAATGAATTAGATATAACCGTTTCTAAAAATGCGTTTTCTAACGGAAGGAATATATTAGGTATAGGTTTTAAGGCAACGTTGGATACAGGCGAAAACATACAGGATGTCGGACCTTATACGGGTAATTATTCTTATTATACCGAACCTGTTTACAATAGACCGCTTTACGGTTTCAGAAATCTTTATGTGTCTTTAGGAGTGCCTGTAGGAAACGGACTTAAAGTTGAAATAGGCGAAAAAAATTATCTTATAGGTTTTGAATCTTATAATTTATCAAGATTATGGGAAAACACCTATTCGCCTATTACGGCGATAGAACCGGGGGAACTTACAGGGATATTTCTAAGCTATCCTTTTATTCCAAAAAAATTAAAAATAGTTTTTGGAACTGCTTTAACTGACAATGCAATGGCGCCGATTGACAGGTATCCGACTTTTGAATTTATTACTTCTTATAAACCGTTTAAAAATATAAAATTAAAATTTCATGAGGGTGTAGTTTACGGGGCGGAAAATTTTATTATATATAATAATAGTTTAATACAGGATAATCAAAACAAGTTTTTTTACAACTTTGCGGATGTAAAATATTCCCCTTTTAATTTTTGGACATTTGCTTTAGATTATGAAGTAGGATTAAACAGCGGTATAAATAAATCAATTATAGAAAACAATAATATAAATGTTAATAAATTTAACTTGCAGGCGTCAGCGACAATGTCTATATATCCGAGCTATTTGATTTCAACTTCAAATTCAACCTATGACAAGTCCCGTTTTTCAGGATTAGCTTTTTATATTCATCATTTTAATTTATTAAATATCGGCAGATTTTCGCAAACCATAAGAGAAGTGAGGGTTTGGGATCCTAACGGTATGTGGGAAGAAAACAGCATTCCGGGAGAAGCGTTTAATTATTTTGATTCAACTTTTACAATAGGTTTAAGACCAAATATTAATATATTTAAAAATACGCAATTCAGACTCGAATTTGAAAATCAAATAGCAAACCGCAAAGTCTACGGTGATGGAAATAGTACGCAAAATACCGTAAATTTTATGATTATTAGAACTTTTTAAGAGACGAGACCGTTCAAAATTTTGTGTCAATCGTGTATAATTAAATTATAATTTATAATTAATTAATTAATATTGATAAGCTGTATAAACATTTATATTACATATGTTATATATGATATTTATTTAAACTATTGATAATTTATAGAAACTATTTTTATTTACCGTCTATTTTTAATTGTTTATTTTGCTTATAACTGCTTCAATATTTTTATTTTTTTATTCTTTTGATTTTAAAAAAATCCTTTAGCAATTGCGAGGACTCTTTTTCCATTATACCGCCTGCCGTTTCTACGGTATGATTAAGTCTATTGTCGGATAATGTTGAATATAAAGAATTGACTGCTCCTGATTTAAGATCTGAAGCTGCATAAACAAGTTTTTCTATTCGCGAAAGTATCATTGCTCCGCAGCACATAAGACACGGCTCTAATGTTACATACATTGTGCATTCGTTTAGTCTCCACGATTTTAATTTTTTTTGCGCCGATATTATTGCTTTTATTTCGGCGTGCATGATACTTGATAAATCTTTTTCTACGCTATTTGAAGAAGCTGAAATTATCTTATTGTTTTTTACTATTACCGCTCCTATCGGAACTTCGTCATTATTGTAAGATTTAATTGCCTCTTCAATTGCTAATTTCATAAAATATTCATCTTGCGTTGATGTTATATTTTCAGGCATTTTATTATTATTTTATTATATTTATTAAGATAAAAAATATTGAAATTAGCCGATATATTATGATATATATCATAATATTGATTATAAGTTGGATTAATCAATTATTTATATGTTATTTATATGTTATGTAATTTTAACATTTGTATTGTGAATTATTGTAAATTTTTAAGATTTAATAAAAATTTATTTTATTTTTTAATAGAATATTATACAATTTACATTTATATAATTATTTATTAATTATAAAATAATATAATTAAAATTAACATGGTAAATATTAACAAGATAAATTAATTGCCGTAAATTCTAAAATAAAAATAAATCAAATGTTCATAATTTTTTCATGAATCAAAGAATTCCCGCTTACATTAGAAACGAGATTTTAAAAATAAAATCAAGAAAAGATATATATTCTACTTCTAAAATAATTAAAGAAAAAGGTTTGAATACCGTATGCTCGTCATCAAGGTGTCCTAATTTAAACCTTTGTTTCTCTAGTAAAACCGCCACTTTTCTTTTGCTTGGAGATAAATGTACGAGGAAATGCCCTTTTTGCAATATAGGATATGATGAAAAACCGCAGGTTGATTTATCGGAACCTGCAAAGATAGCATACGCAGTTAAATCTTTAAAGTTAAACCATGCCGTTATAACGATGGTTACAAGAGATGACCTTGAGGATGGCGGAGCTTCTATAATTGCTGCAACGGTTAAGGAAATTAAATCTAACACTGATTGCGGTATCGTTGAAGTATTGACTTCCGATTTTAAAGGCAGCAAAAAATCAATTAACGCTGTGCTGGATGCAGGAGTGAATATATTTGGACACAACATTGAAACTGTCGAAAGATTTTATAAAACTGTCAGACCTGAAAGCTCTTACGAACTATCACTTAATATTCTCGGTTTTGTAAAAAAAGAATATCCGCATATTCAGACAAAATCAGGTATAATGGTCGGGTTTGGAGAAGATCGGGAAGATGTTTTTAAAACAATTAACGATATAGCTTTAACAGATGTAGATTTTATGACTATAGGGCAATATATGCGTCCTTCTATTGACAATATTGAAGTTAAAGAGTATGTTTCTCTTAAAACATTTATTGAATATAGAAAATATGCTAAAAATAGAGGTATAAAAAATGTATTTTCGGCTCCGCTTGTCAGGAGCTCATTCGGGGCGGAAAAATTTTATAGCAATAGCATAAAATTAAAGTAAAATAAATTTTGATAAATTTTGATAATTGATTAAAATAATTAAAAAATATAGTATAAAGTTAAGTTGAATTAAGTTAAGTTAAGTTAAATAAAAATGAATTAAATTAAAGTAAATAAAAATGAATTAGATAATTAATTAATAATTAGTATTAAATTAAATTAAATAAAATAAAATAAAATAAAATAAAATAAATATAATGAAATTAAAATAAATTAGATAATTAATAATAATTAAAAAATCAGGTAAATCTAAATTATGACCGAAGATTTTGAAACAATAAAAAGACTGCCTCCTTATGTTTTTGCGGAGGTCAATAAAATTAAAGCGGAAGCGAGGAAAAAAGGGGAAGATATAATAGACCTCGGTATGGGAAATCCTGATTCGCCGACGCCTATGTATATAATTGAAAAATTGATAGAGGCATCTAAAAATCCGAAGAATCATCGGTATTCTGTGTCTAAGGGTATATATAAACTGAGAGTTGCTATATGTAATATGTATAAAAGAAATTACGATGTTGATTTAGATCCCGACAGTGAAGCTATTGTTACTATGGGTATCAAAGAAGGACTAAGCCATTTGATGCTTGCAACTATAAACAAGGGCGATGTAGCGTTCGTGCCTAGCCCGTCGTATCCGATACATGCTTATTCCGTTATTATCGCAGGCGGCGACATCAGAAGTATACCGCTTGTTCCCGGAGAAGATTTTTTTGAAAATCTGATGACCGCCTTAAAACAAACATGGCCAAAACCTAAAATGATTATATTGAGTTTTCCTCATAATCCTACGACTATAACCGTGGATATAGATTTTTTTGAAAAACTTGTAGATTTTGCTAAAGATAACGGCATTTATATTATCCATGACCATGCATATGCGGATCTTACCTTTGACGGATATAAATCTCCTAGTTTTCTTTCGGTAAAAGGAGCAAAAGATGTCGGAGTAGAATTTTTTACAATGTCAAAAAGTTATAGTATGGCAGGATTTAGAGTGGGGTTTGCTTTAGGCAATCAAACATTGATTAATGCTTTATCAAGAATAAAAAGCTATCTTGATTACGGTATGTTTCAGCCTATTCAAATAGCCTCTATTATTGCTTTAAATGAAGAATATAAATACAATGCGATAAATCAAATGGTTGAGCATTATAAAAAAAGGAGAGATGTTTTAATTGAAAGTTTCAATAATGCAGGGTGGCATATTGAAAAGCCGAAGGCTACAATGTTTGTCTGGGCTAAAATTCCGGAACATTTTTTAAGCGCAGGCATAGGTTCGCTAGAATTTTCTAAAATGCTATTAGAAAAAGGAAAGGTTGCAGTATCTCCCGGTATCGGTTTTGGGGAATACGGCGATCAATATGTCAGATTTGCTCTCGTAGAAAATGAAATGCGGATAAGACAGGCGGCTAAAGGAATAAAACATTTTTTGAACAGCCAATTAGATATAAATCATATTTAAACTAAACTGAATTAAATATTAAGCTTAAGATAAACTAAAACTAAATATTAAACTATTAAACTATGCTAAGTTAGATATTGGTAAACTAAGCTAAATATTAAGATAAGCTAAGCTAAACTAAACTTAATTAAATTAAATAAAAATTAGAAAGAATAAATATAATAAGCTAACACATAATAAACTAAAAACATAATATGCTAAGTTAATCATTTATAGAAAATAAACTATGGAAAATAATAAAATTAATATAGGGCTTTTAGGTTTTGGGACGGTAGGCGGCAGTTTTTACAGAATATTGGATATTCGCAAAAAAGAAATTGAAACAATGCTTTCTGCCGCCGTTAATATAAAAAAAATATTTACAAGAGGAAACAGAAATCCTTCGGCAGAAGACGCCGGGAATTTAATAGTTAACGACATAGACGATATTTTAAACGATAAAAGCATAGATGTAATAGTTGAACTTATGGGAGGAATTAATCCTGCAAAAGACTATATTGAAAAAGCTATTAAAAACGGAAAAAGCGTTATAACCGCAAATAAAGCGCTGCTCGCAGAACATGGGGAAGAAATTTTTAAATTATGCAAAAAACATAATGCGCATATAGGATTTGAAGCTGCCGTAGGAGGCGGGATTCCTATATTAAGGTCTATAAAAAACGGTCTTGCCGGAGATTCTATTATATCGGTATTTTCTATAATAAACGGAACATCTAACTATATTCTGTCTAAGATGACAAACGAGGGCGGAAAATTTGAAGATATTCTTAAAAAAGCACAGGAAAAAGGTTACGCTGAAGCCGACCCGTCATTTGACATAAATGGAACCGACAGCGCTCATAAATTAGTTATATTAGGCAGATTGGCGTTTTCGGCAAGCATATCTTTAAGCGATATTATAATTGAAGGAATAAAAGACATAAACGATATAGATATTTGTTTTGCTAAAGATCTCGGATATAAAATAAAACTTCTCGGTATCCTTAAGAATGACGATTCAAAAATAGAAATAAGAGTGCATCCTACCTTAATTCCCTTAGACAGCCTATTGTCAAAGGTGGACGGAGTGTTTAACGCATTTTTTTTGAATGCCAAATTTGCCGGTCCTATAAGTCTTACAGGTTACGGTGCGGGAGGTATGGCGACGGCAAGCGCGGTCATGGGAGATTTTATTGAAATAGCAGGAAAAATATTAAATAACGAAAAACATCAGGATATTTTTCTAAATGAAAGTTTAAATAAAATTCATATAAAAAGAAAAAGAGATATAATATCAAGATACTATTTAAGATTTTCCGCTATGGACAGACCCGGTGTTCTTGCTAAAATTTCTAAGATTTTAGGAGATAATTTGATCGGCATAAGCTCAATGATTCAGCAAGGCAGAAAAATAGACAGCGCCGTTCCTATTGTTATAACAACTCATGAAGCAAATGAAGAAGAACTGTTTAAAAGCATAGAATTATGTGATAAATTAGACATTATTCTTGCAAAAACTATGGTTTTAAGAATTGAAGACAATGTAAATTAGTATAATTATAATATATAATAATATTAAATTTATTTTATTTTATTTTATTTTATTTTATTTAATTTAATTTAATACT
>DAHXMB010000082.1:0-9382 GCA_027365695.1 Candidatus Acididesulfobacter sp.
AATATCCTTATCGCTAAAAATAGGCAAAAAATGTATAGAAATCCATTTTTTAACTTTTATCGTCCGTTCCGCGTTATTTAAATTTTTCAAATACTCTTTCCAGACTGTGCTTAAACTGTGATTATTTTTAATCACACCCGGAAGCTCGAATTTTTGACGTATATAATCCGATTCAACTGCCGTAGCTATTTTTTCCGCAAGTTTTTTATCTTCCGTCTTCGTAGAACCCCTATATTGCTTTCCGTCAAGTCTGAACTGATACCAGTAATGCTTTGAATTACCCCTTTTATATAAACTTGCCATTGCAACCCCGCATAAAATCAACAATGTCAAAAATAAGGCACTTAATAGACGATTTAAGACGTTATTTTTTTAAAGATATAGAAATAATATATATAAAATATATATCAAAATTAATTTAAAATTAAAAATAAGGCTAATAGCGTTCGTTTTTTTGATAAATTTAAACCTAAATAAACAGCTTAAAAAATAATATGTGATTAATCACATTAAACATATTTAATAAAACCCTTGATTTTACTATATCGTGTGTGCGCTAAAATGTGATTATTTTTATCATTTTTTAACCTATTTAAGCATATTATAGTATTATAGCATAGTTTATTTTAAAATAGCAATCATTTTTTAAAGGCAGGATATTAAGGATTTATAAGGTTTTTAAGTGGTAGGCACGGGCGGTCTCGAACCGCCGACCCCTACCGTGTCAATTTTCATTGTATTAAATTATAAATTCAATAATAACAAGCAACGGCAGACAGACGCTTACTTTTCTAACTTTTATATTTTATCCTAAATTAACTTCTTTATTACCGTTTTTTAAAAAAAACTTTACCGATTCTTTACCGCAAAAATTAACTTTGATAACGCAAGCAAAACAGTTTCGTTTGCGTTAAAATTGCCTTTATTTAGGATTTTAAAAAATATTTTAAGCATTTAATAGAGATATGTTATAATATTTATAAAAATAATTTCTTATTTAAAAGAGGTTTAAAATGTTTACAAAAGTATTTACTGCAATTATACACAAAGAAGGTGATATTTATGTTGCCGATTGCCCTGAAGTTTCTACCGTAAGTCAAGGCTATTCGATAGAAGAATCTATTATAAATCTTAAAGAGGCAACGGAACTATATCTCGAAGAATTTCCTATGACGGAAGAAATATCAAAGCCGTTAACTACTACTTTTGAGGTTGCGGTTAATGCCTAAGTCGTTAAACTTGTCCGGCGAAAATGTTATAAATAAACTTTCAAAACTTGGGTTTTCCAGAGTTCGCCAGCGTGGAAGCCATGTTGTATTAAAAAAACATACCGATAACGGCGATATAGGTTGCGTCGTTCCATTACATAAAGAAATAGCCAAAGGCACATTGCACAGTATTTTAAAACAAGCAAAGATTACATGGGAAGAATTTATAAAGATATAATATACCCTTATTTACTGTCCACCGGTGGACACTTTAAACCCGCTTAAAATCCGTATAATCAATTTTAAGCCGTCTTGTTTTCGGTTAATGGTTTTTTTATACCTGTATCGGATTTAACGGGGTTAAAAACGCAAATACGACGGTTATTTGATAGGTTATGAAAGCTTTATTTTCTTAAATTACTATATATAGTAAAACACAAAAGAGATCTAAAATTTTTCTAACTATATATTGTAAAAAAGCTATTTTAATTAAAGCGCAAATGTGAACCAAACGGGCTAAAGATGAGCATTAAAGCTCTGGCAATTTTCAAAGCAAAAAGTAATCAACAGCCGGTTTTTTAACGGAAATTTGACAACGATAAAACCGTTATCAAATTTCTTAAAACTGTCTGCTTCGGGTTTTTTAACAACGATAAAGCTGTTATCAAAAAACCTTGATAACTTTTTTGAAAATTGCGACGACGGCGGGCAAAATCTTTTTTTATTTCAAAATTAATGAAAAATACGGATACAGGACATATTTTTAAAAACAAATTCTTTCTAATTTGCGTTTTAAGGCGAGGAAGCGTTCGGGTAGGTATATATATAAAGCTTTTATTCGTTAGCTGCTTTATCTCTATGTTCCCTTTCTCTAAACCCCATATGGACGAGTATATCATATAGCCTGTCCATTCTATCTGTTAAAGCTTTATTGTTTTCGTCTATTTTATTAGATAAGGTTTTATTAACTTCGTCTATTTTATTATCAACTTCTTTAATTTCACTGGATAATTTATCAATCTTTTTGTCCGTATGAACATAAACGCCGATAACAAGCCCTACTATAACTAAAAGCAAACCTAAATTTATATAATGCATAATAGAACCCCTTTTTTATTTTTGTTATAGATATTATACCATATTTTTTTATTTACTTTTACTTTTTTAATTAATTGCATATTGCAATCCTTTGTAATTTGCGTTTTAAGGCTCGTTAAAAAGAAATAGGATATAAACAACGTATAGGGTAAAAGAAAGCCGGTTGCTTTAATAGCGGTCAGGGATTTTTTACGGTAAATATGATTTGTCCGGAAAGCTAACTTTTATCTTTTTTTAAAAGGGAATAATAAATATCTAAGTTATTATTTAAAGCTGAAATTAATTTTTTATCACCGGATTTATAAATTTCTTTTACTATATCAATGCTTTTATCTAAGTCAACATCTGAAAATTTAAGAAAAATATTATTATTAATATTAAGAATGCTCCTATAATTAGCGCCGTATATTTCTTTATGATATTTATCAATAAGTGAATCAAAAGAAATATTTAATTTTTCAGTTATTAAAAATAAAGTATGTAATGGAATATTGATTTGACCATTTTCATATTTATTATATGTTTGATAAGTAATATTTAAAGATTTAGCTAAATCTAACGGTGATATTTTAAATTCCTTCCTACGTTCCTTAATAAATTTTCCTACAAGTTTAGTAAATTCAACTGTATCATAAATTGCTGGATTTTTCTGTTTTAATAATTGTTTCCTTTTTTCACTATCTTTCTTTTTATCGCTCATTTTTTTTTAAATATACATAAATTAATTTTATTATTCATTATATACGTATAATTTAAAAGAATAAATAGAATAATTATTGACATATAGAAACTGTTATGATATATTTTTAATAAAGTTAGCTATATTAAACGACTTAATAGAAATTATTAATTTATATTTTTAAATATTTTAAAACTATAAGTAAGATAACCATATAAAAAAAGGTAAAAATATGAAAGAAACACAAGGCGATTTTATAAGCATAACAAAATTAGTTAGATATTTAAATTTAAGCAAAATGAAAATTTACAGTTTAATAAAAAATGATAAGTTGCCGTATTATCGGCTTGGTAAAAGATATTACTTCAAATTAACCGAAATAGACCAATTTATAAATTCTAAAAAATTACAATAATGAAAATGAATAATGCCGATATGACATTTGAAAATACGCCGCCGGATTTTAGCCTAATAGACGATTTGCTTCGCTTAAAAAAGCTTTCTTTTGAAGAAGTCGGCTTATATTTTTTGTTGTTTGGTATTTCCAATAAATCAATAGTTTTTGATAATATAACAGATTTAGCAAAGCTCGCAAACTGCGGAATTGATAAGCTTAAAGGATTGTTAAATAAACTCATAGAAAAAAAATTATTGTTAAAATATCGTAAAACCAAGTGGATTTATTTTTTCAAGGTTTTAATGCCGGATGAAGACTACGAAACCGTCAAAAAGGGATTCCTAAAATGAGCGAACAAAAAATTAGCTTTACAAATAAAATTAAAGCTCCGTTTACGTGGGTTGAAAACGATATTATTAGGTCTAAATCCTTATCATCTGAAGAAATAGGCTTATATCTTATATTAAGGTCTTTCGGCGAAAGAATATATCCTTCAATAGATTATTTAGTAGATTTAACAAAAATAAAGAAGAAAAGATTATATTTTTGCCTAAAACAGCTAATAAACACAAAACTTTTAATAAGAAAGCAAACAAAAAAAGGCAAAGAATTTTCTAACGTCGAATATTGCATTTTATCGCTTAACGATAATTATGAAGAAATTTATAAAGAATTTATCGGAGAAGAACCCGAAAACCCAAAAACCCTTGAAAATGCTAAATCCTACAGCGTGGCTTCTGTGGGCATGCTCAAAATGGGCATGCCTAAAAACGACCATACGCATATAAAGAAGAAAAAGAATAATTTAAAAGAAAAAGAATCACACACGCCTTTAGCACAAGAAGATAAAAGCGTGTGTGAAAATGAAATTTCAAGAATCCAAAAAACAAAAACTTTTCAAAATACCGAACCGGCAGTTATCGAAAATTTAATAAAAAGCAACGGCAAAAAGACGGCAATTGCCGCCGAGTATATCGAAAAAACATTTTCCGGACAGACAGTAAGAAACCCCGAAGGGCTTTTAATCGCCACGTTGAGAAATGGTTTGTATTCTGAATTACCGCCGACAAATAATAATATAAACGGTTTAGAATCGGATATAAAAAGGCTTAATGAAAAATTCAAAGGTTTTTTTGCGTTTAAAGGCGAAAGAATACAAGACATATTAAATATCAACGGAAGAATTGCCTTTTATACCGATAATTATTTTCGGGAAATAGTTTATACGCCAGCGAAAAGCTATAACGAATTTGAAAGTTATTTGAAACGTTTAAATTCATCTTAAAAGGCAGGTATAAAACAATTAACAACCTTTTTAACGAGCCTTAAAACGCAAATTTAAAGGGGTTTTAAAATATATTTTAAATTAACATACTAAAAATTGGTGCGAAAATGAAACCATTTGAGGAAAAAGAAGAATTTAGGGTAATCATCAGGGCGCAGGATATTATTTTTAATTTTATGGCAGAAACAAAAAAAGAATTAATAGAAAAAATAAGCTTTATATCCAGAGCTTTGATTGTTCCGGAAGAGGATATGATGGATAGAAAAGGCAGGGAAGGATACTACATAGAGAATGAGGGATACAAGCGCAAGATTATCGTTTCTATTATAGAAAGCGATTTAACGGCGTTTATTTTTCCTATCTGCGATTTGGCAAATTGGGTAAAACATTATATACCTGAATATTAAGGGTATAGTCTAAAAATTCAAATATAAGTAAAAAGGAGATGATCTATGAAAAATTATTTTTTAATTTTTGGAATTGTAATATTTGCAGGTTTATTATCCGGATGCGCGAAAAGCAATCCGGTTAATAATTATCATTCTTATAAATATTATCAAAACCATAAAAAACAGGCTAAAGCAGTTTTAAAAATGTGTGAAAAAATTCCGGCATTTGTAAAGCAAAACTCCAAAAAATTTGACTTATCAAAGGTTAATGAAAATTGTTTTAATGCGCTAAAAATATACCAACAAGAAAACAGCGAACAGACAAATCAGTCGTTAGGTTCGAGCTTAGCGGCGGGGTGGTAATTATGAAAAGATTAAGTATGATTATTTTATTAATTGCAGGTATGCTGATAATGCCGGTTAAAAAAGCTAATGCGCAGTTATCGGTTTACAGCGTGCCAAATCCGCAGTCAATAGCAACGCAGATTGAAACAACGGCAACGGCGGTTAATACTCAAATTCAGGCAGTCAATACTAAAATTCAAACCGCATTGCAAGATGTAAGGAATGCGGACGCAGTTAAGGAAGCTATGGCAGCATATAATCAATTTCAAACTTACCAGAATTATTATTATACGGCAACGGGCTTTATTCAAAACTTGAAAAGTTTAGACGGAATGGATAGCTTTTTGCAAAATTATACGCAGTTTATACCGAGTGTGCAGACAGGAACTCCGAACGCAAGTTTGGATAATAGTCTTGTAAATTATGTTAACGGTCTCGGCGCAAGCGATTTAAATGCGGCTAATCCGTGGGACTCCGCTCTTGGGGTAAACTCGACATCGCAGGACACGCAACAGATAGAAGAATCCGCAATCAATAGCGAATCTTCAACGGCGGCTTTAGATTCAAAAGAAGCGCAGACGGCAACAAAGGCAGGACATCTAATTTCAACGGAGGCAACAAGCGCAAACGGACTTGACGCAGAAAGATTAACCGCAAGCGCAAACGGAAAAATCATAGAGCTTTTAAGCGAAATACTTCAAAATCAGGCGGTTCAGAATCAGGCTAATGCGGCAAAAGCGGCACAGCAGATAAGATACCAGCAGGAAGCGACATACCAACAACAAAACAGCGAACAGACAAATCAGTCGTTAGCTAATAGCTTATCAGCGGGGTGGTAATTATGAAAAAACTATTACTTATTTTAATAATATTATTTATATCGGGGACGGCATTAGTAAAACCTGCGTCCGCAAATACAGGGCAAACTAATATCACAATTAAGAAATATCCGACAATCGGGGTATCTTCTACCATACCCGCAACATTCGGAACAATAATGAATACTAATATCGTGCCGATTGTCAAAAATGAAATTTTGCCGTTTTCGTTTTTAATGTTTTTATTTGCAATGGCTATAAGGCTATTTCTTAACGAGGAAAAAGGATATATGAAGGAAATATTTTATATGATATTTATTATATCCTTGCTGGTTATGTATAATGTTATTTTTTTGTGGATTAATACAGTGGTAATGGGTATAGCTAATGCAATTATGCCTACAAGCGAATTGAATTTATTTATAAAAAATATTTTTAATTATAAACACCCATATTTAAGCATTTGGAATATCTCGGTAGGCGGTTTTACCGATGCCGCCGCCGTTGTGATAGCGGGTATCGCTATGTGGATAATAGAGGATTTAAGATATATATTACTTTCCTTTTTATACTTAGTCGGACCGATAACAATTTCTTTATCAATGATACCGCCTTTACGAAGCCTTTTAAAAGCTTGGATTAAAGACACAATAGAAGTAATGAGCTGGCTAATCGTGTCGGCTATTCTTTTTCAGGTATTCAATACGGTTTTATCAACAGAAAATATCTATCCGTCTTTGCAAAATTTAGACCCTCTGGTAGTTGCGGGGATTTTTACTCTTTTGGTTATTTTAATAATTTTAACGCCGTACCTAACTTCAAAACTGTATCAAGGCGGAATGGGGGCTTTAGGTTCTATTGCAAGCTATGCGGCAACGACGGTAATAACAAGCGGAGCTTCTGCGGGATTGGGAGCGGCAGGAGTAGCCGGAGGCGGTCTTGCCGGTAATATCGGGGCTAAGCTTGCCGGAAAAGGCGGTATGCAAGCGGCGGGAAGTATGACGCAGAAAACAACAGGGGCGGCAAGACACGCCGCCGAAAATGCAAATAAACATAAATTTCATCTACCTAAGAAAAACGGGGGGCAAGATGAAGAATAAACTTGAATTTCTAAAGAGGAATAGGGTTAATATTACATCGATTTTTATTATGGTATTTGCTTTGTATTATTATTTTGCGGGAAATTACAATAACGCATTAGGGTATATTATTTTGGGAATTGCCTTAAATATAGTAGATTTGGCGTATAGACATTTTAAAACAAAAGAAAACAACGAGGCTAATAAGTAAAATTAGCCCCGTTAAATCCGATACAGGTATAAAACATTAACCGAAAACAAGACGGCTTAAAATTGATTATACGGATTTTAAGCGGGTTTAAAGTGTCCACCGGTGGACAAAAAAAGAGGTGAAAAATGATAATTGAACAAAAAGACGTTGATAAAATTTTTGAAATATGTAATTTTTTTGATGAATTTAAGTTTAAATATAATGACGATTCTATATTCGATTTATCACAATCTATTGAGATGGGCATTGACAGATTATTAGTGTTGTTTGAGGAAATAAATAAAAAAAAGGAAAGCAAATAATGGGAGCTTATAAAAGGGTTGATTTTACCGATAGAGATAAGCAATTGTTATATCTTTTATATAAACATAGATACGCAGATTTTACGGCTTTAAATATATTAAACCCGGTTATAAGAACTTTATATGAAAGGTTAGAAAAATTAATTAAATCCGGTTATATAAAAAAAATAGATTCAGCAAATATAAGAATACCGATTTACACTATTACAATGCAGGGTAAGCAATGGTTAGGGCAAAATATACAGCAGGAATTTAACAAACCTGTTTTAAGCAAGATTAAAACATCGTCGTTATATAACTTTAATCATCATATTCTAATCGTAAAAATAGGCGCATTATTGACGAGCAGAAACATAGATTATGAAATAGATTTGACTTGCAAAAAAGCATATCCAGAACTTAAAATTATTCCGGATATTGTTATTAAAAAGGAAGACGGTTTAATCGGTTTTGAAATCGAGCTTGAATATAAAAATATTTCAAAGTATGCAAAGAAATTGTCGCAGTTGCAGACGAGCAAAGATATAAAAAAGTTAATATATTTGACAAGCGGAAATCCGGAAACTTTAAAGAAAAAAATCTTAAGCATAGACAACTATAAAGCAGGCGAAAGCATAGACGAAAGACTTATCACTAACGATACAAAAGATAAAATCGGATACGTTAAGTTAAATGAATTTATACAGGACATTGACAAGCATATTGTAGAAATCAGGCAGGTATAAATATTGAGAAAAGAACGATAAAAGTAAATAAATTATCAGGCGGATAACTAAAAAATGATAAAAATATCATTGCAATTTCCATTACATTTGAAATGCAACGGTATTTACGGAAATTTAACGAATTTAAAAACCGTAAAACCTAAACCGTTCCCCACTCACACTTAGTAGTGGGTCGGGGGGTTTAAAAAACCAAACCTCCCGACCCACTACTAAAAGAGTGTGTGAGTGGGGAACAAAAGCAAAGACGAAATCAAGAACAAATGCAAAGACAAAAGCAAAAGCAAAAGCAAATGCAAAACAAAATCAAGAACAAAGACAAAAGCAAAAGCAAATGCAAAACAAAAACAAAAACTAAAGGCGAAATACGAAAAGCAAATTGAATAAAAACTTATTAAAAACTTCTATATAAAAACATTATGCTGATAAAAATTAAAGACGTTGCCGGAATGTTATCAATGAATGAAAACAGTATTTATAAACTTGTCTATCGTAAAGCTATTCCTTATATAAAAATAGGCGGAGCTTTAAGATTTGACAAGGATAAAATTATTGCTTGGATTAATCAGAACAGCTATGATATTATTAATCCGAAAAGTAAGCGTTTGTAAATGTCGTTTAAGGGGGTGAATTAATGGGCATTTACAAAAAAGCTAACAGTAATAATTTTATGATGAGTAAAACCGTAAACGGTTTAACCTATTTTAAATCCACCGGCACAAATTTAAAAATGGAAGCAAGGGCAACTTTTGACCGCTGGGTTATCGAGCTTAAAGAACAAATATTGACAGGCAAGCCGTTAGTAAGACAGGAACAAGAACCTATAAAAAATTATTGCTTGGATTAATC
>DAHXMB010000091.1:0-3547 GCA_027365695.1 Candidatus Acididesulfobacter sp.
TAATTATTATATTAAAAACAAAAACAGAAAAAAACAGATAATAATTTTTTAAATTTACCTTAGCCATTATATATAATATAATATAATAAAAATGGAGGACTATAAATGATTCTTGAGAGTTATTTAAACAAAATTCCGGATATTCATGATTCAGTGTATCTTTGCAATAACGTAGCAATCATAGGCGATGTTAAAATAAAAAAAGATTCAAGCGTATGGTTTGGTGCTGTTGTCAGAGGAGATGTAAATTATATAAAAATAGGCGAAAGAACAAATATTCAGGATAACAGCGTGCTGCATGTCCAGCATGATACTGGACCGCTAATTATAGGAAGCAATGTTACAGTCGGTCATAGCGTAAATTTACATGGATGCTCTATAGGGGATAATTGTTTAATAGGGATAGGAGCTATAATTTTGACGGGAGCCGTAATAGGCAACAATTGCATAATAGCGGCGGGAACTGTTATTAAGGAGCATTTTGTTGTTCCTGACGGCAGCCTTGCGGCGGGAGTTCCAGGCGTTATAAAAAAAAGCCTTACAAAAGAAGATATAGAGTCTATAAGTTCATCCGCCCAAAATTACATAAATTATGTTAAAAATTATAGGAATGTAAAATAAAAATTGATTTAATGAATTATAAGAACTGAATTCCCGTCTTTGCTGGAATGACCGATAATTTCATAGTCGCAATTTTGGAACATATGACATAATTTATAATATAATATAATATAATATATCAATTTTATAATAGTAATATTTTTATTAGGGGATGCAGATATAATGTTTGCCGCAATAGACATTGGAACCAATACTATAAGATGCATTATTGCAAAATCAAAAAAAGACTTGCTGTCGCCGTTGTTTGTGGATATGAAAATTGTCAGGCTTGGGGAAAATTTTAAAAAGACGGGAATAATTAATAAATCTGCCGTTGATAGAGCAATGAAAGTACTGGCGTATTATTCGGATGTAATCGGACAATATAATATAAATCCGGAAAATGTTATTGCAACAGGCACAAGCGTTATGCGGGATGCTTTAAACGGAAAAACGGTAGCAAATAAAATATATGACGAGTTTCATATTAAAGTCAATATAATAGACGGAGAAAAAGAAGCCGAAATAACACTCTCTGGAATTGAAAATTGTTTTGACGGGTTGAAAAATTTTTATGCTATTGATATAGGAGGGGGTTCTACAGAGTATATTTGCTGTAAAAACGGACTGCCTATGTGGAAAAAAAGCATTAACATCGGAGCTATACATTTAACCGAAGAATTTTTGAGGTCGGATCCGCCCCAAACCAATGAAATATTAAGCATGGAATCATACATAGACAATAGTATAAATATTTTAAAAAACGATTTATCAACTTCAGGATATAGTTTCAAAGAACCTTTAAGTCTTATAGGGACGGCAGGCACCATTACGACTCTTGCTATGGCAGATATGCAAATTAAAGATTATTATAGAGATAAAATTCACGGCTATAAGATAAAAAAAGAAAATATTGAAAATATATATAAAATTTTTTGCAGCGTTAATAATACCGAAAGATCTAATATAATCGGCATTGAGCATGGAAGAGAAGATTTAGTTATTTCAGGCGCTGCAATTTGTCTTAAAAGTATGGATTTTTTTAACGCATCAAATATAATAGATTCCGAGTGCAGTCTGCTGGAAGGACTTATAGCCTATGATAAAGAAATTTAAATAGATATATAATATATATTATATTTAGTATATATTATATATCTATTATTCAATTATCCGATGATTTATTATATATTATCTTATATCCATTATATTTTTTATATATTTAATTTATATATTTAATTTATATATTTAATTTATTAACTTTAAATTAATCGATATTGGATAATAAATTTATAAATTTCAATATTAACTTAACTATTTTAACAATAAACAGGGGGATATTTAAATGAAAAATATCATTAAAGAAGCGCTAAGTTTTGATGACGTTTTGATTGTGCCTGATTATTCTGATATTTTGCCGAAAGATGTTGATATTAAAACAAAATTTTCTAAAAATATAAATTTGAATATACCGTTTGTAAGCGCTGCAATGGATACGGTAACCGAATCAAGAACCGCAATAGCAATTGCACGAGAAGGCGGAATAGGCGTTATTCATAAAAATATGACTCCCGAAGAACAAAAAACTGAAGTAGATAAAGTTAAGAAATCTGAAAGCGGAATGATAACAAATCCCGTTACGGTTTTTGCCGAGCAAACCGTCTCTCATGCTTTAGATTTAATGAAAAAATATATGATTTCAGGTTTGCCGGTAATAAGAGACAAGAAACTTGTAGGTATTTTAACCAATAGAGATCTGAGATTTGTAGAGAATGTAAATGAAAAAATAGAAAGCATTATGACTAAAGAAAATCTTGTAACCGTGCCTGTCGGTACAACATTAGAGGAAGCTAAAAAAATTTTACATGAAAGAAAAATAGAAAAGCTTCTTGTAATTGATAAAAATTATAATTTAAAAGGTTTAATCACCATTAAAGATATTGAGAAAATTAAAAAATATCCCAGCGCTTGCAAAGATTCTCTAGGGAGACTCAGAACAGCCGCTGCAGTCGGAATTTCAAAAGAAACAGAAAAAAGGGTTGCCGCTCTGCTTGAAGCTGAAGCAGATGCGATAATCATAGATACTGCGCATGGGTATTCAAAAGGTGTTATAGATATGATAAAATATATAAAGAAGAATTTTAATTGTGAATTAGTTGCGGGGAACATTGCTACTTACGACGCTGCGGAAGCACTTGCAAAGGCAGGAATAGATGCAATTAAAATAGGAATAGGACCCGGTTCTATCTGCACTACAAGAATTATTGCAGGCGTCGGCGTTCCTCAACTTTCGGCAGTGATGGAATGCTCCTCAATTTACGAAAAATACGGTATTCCCGTAATATCAGACGGAGGAATTAAATTTTCGGGAGATATTTGTAAAGCATTGGCGGCGGGAGCAAATTCTGTTATGATGGGAAATCTTTTCGCAGGAACGGAAGAAAGTCCCGGAGAAACTATAATTTATCAGGGAAGAAGCTATAAAGTATATAGAGGAATGGGGTCTTTAGGTGCTATGGTTAACGGTTCTAAAGACAGATATTACCAGTCTCACCAGACCGAAGAATCCAAATTTGTTCCTGAAGGAATTGAAGGAAGAGTTCCTTATAAAGGTAATTTATCCGATACTATTCATCAATTAATCGGCGGATTGAGGGCGGGAATGGGTTATTCAGGCGTTCACTCAATAGAAGAACTCAGAACAAAAACCAAATTTATGAGAATTACTTCGTCCGGATTAAGAGAAAGTCATGTCCATGACATTATAATTACTAAAGAAGCGCCAAATTACAGACTTGATTAAACAACAGATTTATATTAAATATAAAAATTAAATATGAAAATAAATTCGTCAAAAGTATTAATAATAGATTTCGGTTCTCAATATACTCAGCTTATAGCCAGAAAAATTAGAGAAAGCGGGATTTATTGTGAAATATATCCTTTT
>DAHXMB010000095.1:0-4460 GCA_027365695.1 Candidatus Acididesulfobacter sp.
GAATTATTAAATGTCATTGAAGGGGATAACGTTTATTCAATTTATTCAACAATAATAGAAAAAGAATTAATTTCCGAGCTGACCCACGCCGCATATATCGGGAAAGAATTAGAAAAAGCAAAATGGTGTATTAATTACGGCGTCAAATATATTCAGGGCGAAGCGTGATTTTAGACATGCGTTAAGTTCTTAATTCTAAACCTGCTTCTGCGGTTAATCCTTATTATTTTTTTATAGCACTAATCATTTTATATCAATTAAAATTAAGCATTATAAGAATATAACATCAAGCGGCGGTTTGCAATTAAATTAAAATTAAAATCAAAACAACTTCGCTATTTATTTAAATAACAAAAAAATATTATATAATTGTTAATAAATTTAAAAAATTTAACTACAAAATTAAGGCTATAAATTAAGACTATAAAATTAAAAGCAATTCGGCAGGGAAATGAAGTATAGATTATCTATATATTTGTATATAGATAATAGCAAATTTAAAAACAAGTTAAGTAGCTATGTTTTAATATTTTAAATAATTAAACATAAGGAGAATTATAATATGGGACCGTACTTTTTTTGGGGCAGCGGAATGTGGATATTTCCTATTTTAGGACTAGTCGTATTTTTGTTTGTAGTTTATATGATTTTTGGCAGGGGAGGTTTTAACGGCGGATGCGGAAGATACAACGGGCATAACCATGATGATGACAGACATTATACTCATCATAATATGCATAATAATTCATAATCCGCATTAGATATTTTAAATAAAAGATATGCCAAAGGAGAAATAACAAAAGAAGAATTTGAACGAATGAAAAAAGATATAATAAGCTAAAAGGAGAAATTAAAATGAGTAAAGTTATGGAAAAAATGATGTCGGCAATGGTTAAACCCGAAGATATGCCGCAAATGATGAATGCGATGATGGATAAAATGTTTCAAGGAATGACGCCTGAAGACCGCAGCGCATTTGTATCTACTATGATGCCAAAGTGCTTAAATATGACATTTGCGGAATTAGATGCGGACGCAAAAGTAAAATTAGCGAAAGAGATGATGGAAAAAATGATGTCTATATTTGAAGCGCAGGTTAAAAATAAGTAAAACTAATAATCATAATTATGTTTTGAGGCAAGACTATTTAAATTTTATTTTTTTAAATGTGAATTATAATCAAATTGTGTATTATGCCGCTATTGTGTCTTTGCTGGAGTCTATAACGATTAAGTCGTTCGGACTTGCTTTGAAAGATGAAACAAAATAAATATCTTCAATAAATTGTGGTTTAAAAAATAAAAAACAATGTAACTGTTTATAGCCGCTCTGACGGCTCAAAAGATTGTATATCTTAGCTAAAAGATGACATTTTCACTTTGGTAAAAAGGGACATTTTTATTTTGGCTTGACGATTTACAAATTTTACTTGACAACATAAAGTAATAAGTTTTATTATATAAATATATACCGAACATTTGTTTTGTTATTGTATCTTATTGTATCGTATCGTATTGTATCGTATTGTGTTTTGTTGTTTTATCTTATTGAATTAATATTATTATTAATTATGAAAACAAACGAGGAAAGGTCCGCATTAACGTATGAAAAAATTTTGAAAAAAGCAATGAAGCTTTTTGTTGCAAAAGGTTATCATAATACTTCTATAAGAGACATTGCAAAAGAATCTAAAATAAGCACGGGAGCTATATATCATCATTTTAAAAGTAAAGAAGAAATAGCTGTTAAACTTTTTGATAGAATAGTTTTATTTTTAAGCAATTTATTTAACAAAATTATAAATTCTGAAGATACTACAAAAAATAAAATAAAGGAATTGGTTTTTAATCTTCTTAGAATGGCTCAAGAAGATAAAATAGTTTTAGAATATGCTTTAAATGTTAAGCATAAAGAGATTATAAAAGGAGGCAGACCAATTTGTTCTTCAGGACCGTTTGAAGTTTTGCTGATATTTTTAAAAAATGAAATGGAAAAAAGAAATATTAGAAAAATAGACCCTTATGTTGCAACCGTTTGTCTAACGGGAATACCTATCAGGCTTATCCAAATTAAATGGGATAACGTTATTAAAGACGACGTATCTATTTATAAAGACGTAATATTTGAAGCGGTTTGGAAAACCCTAGAGCCGTAAACCGTAAAGATAAAGTATTTGAATGTGCATTGAGCGCTTTGAAGCCTGATAATTGTTAATTTATATGTTAAATAATATACCGATTATTCGGTATATAACTATTGTGTATATATTATTAAATTAATTTACAATATTACAATTTAGAGGTGTTATTATGAAAACTATGGCAATTATCATTCAAAAAGATGCGTATGATTTAATCTTAACGGGTTTGGCATTTGCATATCTTGGAACCGCCGTTTATGATGAAGTTAATATTTTGTGCGTAAATTGGGCGGTTAAATTGCTTTCAAAAGAAGGTGTAAAGATTAAACTTGACCATCCGGATGCATCGCTTGAACATATTAAAGAAAATTTGGTCAAGGCAGGTCTTCCGACTGATTTATATGAAATAGTAAAAGTTTTAAAGGCGACAGGGAAAGTTCATTTGTATGGATGTGCTTTAGCAGCTGCAATTTTTGATGTTAGTGTTGAAGATTTGATTCCTGAAGCAGATGGTATTAAGGGAGCTACATGGTTTCTTACAGAAAAAGCCGAGTCAGCTTCTATTTTTATGCAATATTAAAAGTAAACAGCGAGGCAAAAAATGGAAGATATATGTAAAGGCTGCGTATATTATCCGCCTAATTTACCAAAGACGGTCTTATGCCTTAGTGCGGCGGGGTTACTTACAGGTGGCGTTTATGCCGTAGAGATGGCAATGTGCGACAATGCGAAAGTTTTTGCTTATTATTTATAACCTTATATAAATTTAATTTATAAGTTAAATTTTTCAAATATTAAGGAGGAATTTATTATGGCTGTAACCGCAAGCAAAACTTTGGATGCAAGCGGATTATCTTGCCCGATGCCAATTGTTAAAACTAAAAAAGAAATTGATACTATGAGTTCGGGAGAAGTATTAGAAATTATTACAACAGATCCTGGTTCCAAAGACGATATGGCATCATGGTGCAAAAGAACAGGAAATCAACTTTTAGAGTCTGTTGAAGAAGGCGGGAAATTTAAATTTTATGTAAAAAAAGCAGTGTAAATTAATTTAAATAATAACGGAGGCTATTATGAAAACCCAATTAAAATTATTTGTCGGCGCGTTGCTGATAATCTTTTTAGCTTTTTCTTTTTTTACTTTTACAAGTATAAAAAATGCGTATGCAGGAGCTAAAGCTATAAATTCAGTTCAATATTTTAAGACTCATACATTAAAAATTGTCTATCAGGTTCCGCAAAACCCTAAAAAATGGCCAATGCTTATGGCGCTTATAACAGCAGTTGTTAAAGATGCGCATAAAAATAATGTTCATTATAAGCTTGATGTAGTAGCGTGGGGTCCCGCAATTAGAATTTTTATGAAGACAGATGCAAAATATTATAAAACTCTTCACAGTTTTGCGGTTAAAGGTATTAAATTAGTCGTATGCCACCGTTCGGAGAAGGGCATGTATATAAAAAAATCAGGTATTTATAATTTTGCAAATATTGATTATCCGGATGCGGAATGGATTTTGGCTCAAAAAGAAATGCAGGGCTACGCTTATATTAAGCCGTAAAATGTAGTAACTCAGCGATATAAAATTTATAATTGATATTAATATTATGAAAATGATGTATTTACCCAAAATTGCCGATAGAGATTGTTAAAATAGCTTTAAAGTTATATAGAACATTAGATTCCCGCTTTCGCGGGAATGACATACGTTGGGTGAAAACTTAAATACCCGCAAAGTCATTCCTGCGTAAGCAGGTACGCTTTAAAGCCGTCGGCATTTAGACGGCTCATCCAGAAAAATAATTTTCTATTGGCAATTTTGGGATTTATGGAGGATCCAAAAATGGACGATCATGTCTCAAGAAGAGATTTTATTAAAAAAACTGCGGTGATAACTTTGGCAGCTGTTGTGCCGATCTCGGTTGTTTCCGATGCATCTGCCGCATTTGCAGCGCCAAAACCAAAAGTAAATAAGCCCGGTAAAAAAATTCAAATTAATAAGACAAAATTGAAAGAGTTTAAAGGGAAAGAGATTATATGGCCGGCAAAAGGTTCCGCCGAATATAAAAAATTGATGCTTCCCGCGGTACATTTGCCTTTAATAGCTCAAAACGGCGGACTCGTTCCTCTTGCTATTTCCTCTAATCATCCTATGGAGAAAGGTAATTATATCAGAGCTTACCATGTTTTTGATGCGAATAACCCTCATTTACATATTGCTTCATTTTATCTGACACCCGAAAACGGTAAGGCGTTCATTGCTACAAGGATAAAGATTCAGCAGGAATCCTATGTTCAGGTTGTAACCGAATATTC
>DAHXMB010000104.1:0-9698 GCA_027365695.1 Candidatus Acididesulfobacter sp.
TATTATGTACCGACAGCTATTAAAGGAGGACTGAGAGGCAATGAAACAATGTTTAAATCTTTTTTAATATTTAATGCAGTAAACCCATCATCAATAATGCATACTCTTTTATATTTTTCATATTTATCATGGGTTTCTCCGTATGCGCAATGAGACAAAAAATTAATTTCCGTTTCATTATTACTGTAGATATCTTGTAAATTTACATAAATATCCTCCTGCAAACAGACCTTTGACGCTTTATATCTGTTTTTTGATATAACGACGGGTATTTCTTGATTGAGAGATTTGAATTTTTCTATTAAAAGCAGTGTTTCATCGGATAACAATCGTTTATTATTAAATTCCAGTTCCCAGCCAGCGATATAAATTTTTTTTTTAACTTAGCTCCGTAACCGCGGCTAACTATGCATGGTTTTAAACCGTAATTATATAAATAAGACGCAATAGAATAAGAAAGGGGCGTTTTGCCTGATCCCCCCATGTTAATATTTCCAATACTAATAGTAAATATGTTAGGATTTTTTGTCTTAAAAATGATATTCTTATAATATAAAATTCTTTTAAGTTTTGAAAAAATTATAACGGCAAAAGAAACTACAAATAAGGGTAATTTTATAAAATATTTAAAAATATTTAAAAAACTTTTCGTCCTATTATTGTTATTATTGCCGCTGCCGTCGTTACCGCTGCCGTCTTTATTGTTATAACCAATGTTATCACTGCTGCTGCTATCAACTTTATTTCCTATATTATTTTCAAGAAATATTAATACTATTTTATATAATTTTAGCACCTGCTATTGTCCCCTTTTTAAATATTTTTAATAATCGTCAGTAATTTTTTATTTTAATTTTAATTTTTTTAAACTATCTATGCTAACCGCTTCTTTAATTCTGTTTAAACCTTCTTTTATTACATTAAAATCCGTTGCAAAGGAAAGCCTGATATAATTATCGTTTCCAAATTCTATTCCTGGAACAGCCGCAACTAAATATGAATCTAAAAGATATGAACAAAACTTAGTAGATGAATCAATGAAACCGCCGCTATTTTTAAATACTTCAGAAATATCGGCGAAAATATAAAAAGCTCCGTCCGGTCTGACAGGTTTAATGGTTTTTATTTCATTTTCAAAAAAATCTAACATATAATTTCGTCTTTTTTCAAATTCTTCTTTCATCTTCATAGTAAAATCAAGATTGCCTTTTAAAGCTGCGAGCGCTCCGTATTGTGCGAACGATGTAGGATTTGAAGTGCTTTGCGATTGAAGATTATTCATAGCTGAAATTATTTCCTTATGTCCTGCCGCGTAACCTATTCTAAAACCCGTCATAGAATAAGTCTTAGATACCGCATTAACCGCTACGGTATTTTCTTTTAATGATTTATCAACCATTAAAACATTAAAAAATTTTTTATCGTCAAATATTATCTTTTCATATATATCGTCCGTAATTATCAAAATATCTTTTTCAATTGCAAACATTGCAATTTCTATAAGATCCTTTTCATCTAACAATACTCCCGTGGGATTTGAAGGACTGTTTATAATAACTGCTTTAGTCTTTAAGCTGAAACTTTCCTTAAGCATATCAAGATTAAATTTAAAATTATTGGAGGAGGTATCTGCAAGAACAGGAACTCCGCCTGCAAGTTTTACTATTTCAGTATAAGACACCCAGTAAGGAGAAGGTATTATAACTTCATCTCCATCATTTAATAAAACCATAAATAAATTATATAAACTGTGTTTGCCGCCGCAAGAAACTAAAATTTCATTATTTTCATAATTAACGCCGTAATCGGTTAAAAATTTATCGTGAATAGCATTTTTAAGCTCATCAATACCTGAAACAGGGGTATATTTTGTAAAACCTTTATCAAGAGCGTCCTTTACCGCATCTTTTATATAAGAAGGCGTGTCAAAATCAGGTTCTCCCGCACCGAAACTTACGATATCTTTACCTTCCGATTTAAGTTTTTTAGCTTTTGCAGTTATCGCAAGAGTGGCGGAAGGTTTAATTAAAGATGCCCTACATGAGAGTTTCATCATGGTCTCCTTTGGAATATAATTTTTGAAGTTCTTCAGATATTAAAAGCGGCACCATAGATGAAACATCTCCTCCGAGTAAAGATATTTCTCTTACGATAGTAGAGCTTAAAAATGAATATTTTTCCGCCGTCATCATAAATATAGTTTCAATATCGGGATTTAATGTTCTGTTAGTCGTTGCAAGCTGCAACTCATATTCAAAATCGGACACCGCTCTTAGTCCTCTAATTATCACTCTTGCATTAATACTTTCGACAAATTTTATAAGAAGACCTTTAAGCGCAACAACTTCAACTTTGCCGCCGTCTATTTCGTTAATATCCGCTATCGTATCTCTAATAAGTTTTACTCTTTCATCTTGCCTGAAAAGATAAGGCTTTTTCTTATTGCATGCAACCGCAATAATAACTTTATCAAAAATATTAAGACTTCTTTTTAAAATATCAATATGACCAAAAGTAACGGGGTCAAATGAACCCGGATATACTGCCACATTTTTCAATTGATAATTTGTCATAATTGAGAATTTATAATAAATAAATTATATTTTTTCAGATTAAATGCAATATTAAATACAATATTTAATTAAATTTTAAATGTTATAAAGCAAATAGCCGTAATCCTATATACTCAATTATTTTAATTTTTAAACTTGCGGCTCTTTTAAATTTAGATGCTTGTTTAATTAAATACTTATTTCTTATATTTATTTTTTAACATAATTTAATAAAAAAAGCAATCAAAAGCCTGCTCCTTATACAAGGATTAACGCAGCTGCTATAAGGCAAGATGTACTTTCTCGTAAAAAGAAAGCGCAGATTTTCCATAAATACTTTTTTTGGTTAAATAAAATTCCTCATAGTTATCTTTTAGAGTTTCTTTTTTATTATGCTGAACGATTATCGTCAGATTATTATCCATGACTGTATTATTTTTATTGTTGTTTAAATCGTTGCCTAAGTTACTTAAATAATAACTATCAATAATATTTTCTAAAGATTTTTCGGCTAAATTATAATCATAGGGCGGGTCAATAAAAATAAAATTTGGTTTATATGAATTAAAAAGATCTTTATTTATAAATTTATTAGCATCGCCGCAAATTATTTTGGTTTTATCTTTTATATTAAATTTATTTGCAATGTTAGATATATAAGAAGTCATTTTATTTAATTTTTCAATAAAAACACAAAATTCTGCGCCTCTTGATAATGCCTCAAAACCAATATTGCCTGTCCCTGCATAAACATCAAAAAATATTTTTCCCCGTATTTCGCCTGCAATGATATTAAACAAAGCTCCTTTAACAATGTCGGATGACGGGTTAACTTCTTTTACATTGAAAACATTTGGAATTTTTCTTCCTTTATATAATCCGCTAATTATTCTCAATGTTTACCTCTTACAATTTATCGTATATACATATAAATCATATATTTAATTACAGATTATAGTATACATAAAATATTATAATTAGTATAACTCTTTATAATCATTTCTCAATCATTGTTTTTAATTTTTCTCTGTCAATTATTTTAATATCTCTTTTATTTAACCTGATAATATTTTGATTAGAAAATTCTCTTAAGGCGCGCGAGACAACTTCCCTTGCCGTTCCTGCAATATCCGCTATAATTTTTTGACTTAACTTTTGACCCTCAAAAAGCAATAAAATCTTTCCTATTCTTTCTTGAGTATGTTTTAATGAAAGATCTTCAATTCTACCCGTTAAAAATCTTAGCTTATCGGTTAAACTCTTTATAATATTTAATGATATTTCAGGGTATTTAAATATTAAATTTTCCAGATTTTCTTTTGAAAGCAAAAAAACGGAAGATTTAGTTACGGCATCTGCAGAGGCAGGATTCATATTTCCGCTAAATACGGTAACATCATTAAATGATTCGCCTGCATAGCATAACTTTAAAATTTGTTCTTTTCCGTCTTTTGACGATTTATAAATTTTTATTGTGCCTGTTTTAACAAAATATATGCCGTTTGACTTTTCGCCTTCAATAAATAAATTTTCTTCCGCTTCATAATTTTCTTCTTTTAGAAAATTACCGATTTCAGCTATCTTATCTTCATTTAAAGTTTTAAAATATTCTATATTTTTTATATAATCCATATTATTAGTCATAAACTTAATCTCCCTTATCAACCTGCTTTTGCAAGCCCCCCTTCCCACTTCTATGAACTGTGGGAGATTGACAGCATAGCATCCCCAAAATTGCCGATAGAAAATTATTTTTTAGTTTCTAGATGGATGAGCCGTCTAAATGCCGACGGCTTTAAAGCGTACCTGCGCACGCAGGAATGACTTTACTGGTATTTAAGTTTTCACCCAACAGGTGTCATTCTCGCGAAAGCGGGAATCTAATATTTATATAACTTTAAAGCTATTTTAACAATCTCTATCGGCAATTTTGGGGCATCATAGTATATAGTATAGTGTATTATATTATAGTATATTTATTAATTTAATAGATTTATTAATTATATTAATTTTAATTATATAATAATATATTAACCCAACTTCACCACTTTTATTATTCTAAAATTATAACCCGTCGATATTATTACATTTTATTTTTTATTTTGTAGTCCTCATAGACATTTTTATTGCCCCCATAAATATAGTAATATCAATATGTTGCTGATAATTATGGTGAAGTTGGGTTAATTAGTTTAAATATTAGATTTTGATGTAAATATTATTAAAGAAGCAGTAAGACTCAAAATGCCTGCATATAAATATGAATAATCGGCTCCAACCGAATATAGAAGTCCCATAATAATATTACCTCCGAATATTCCGATGCTCCTTGCCGCAGTGAGAGAGCCCATACTTTTTCCTCTATTATCATTTTTAGAAATTATACTTATAGCCGTGGGTTCCGAGGTCTCTACAAATCCTAAAGATATTCCCAAAAAAGCTACTGCTACATAATATAATAAAGGGTTTAAAGAAAAAGCAAATACTAAAGCCATTCCTGCCGAACCTATAAATGTAAGAAGATATCCCAATGCAAGCTTTTTTACAGTTTTTAATATGGTCCTTCCTGCAACTAAACCGGTAAGCGATGTAAAAGCAAAAAATAAAATATAAGAAAGTATTCCTAATTCATCATTTTTAGAAGACTCCGCGATAGTTAAAATAGGGAATCCAAAACTAAAAGAACTAAAACCGTATAAAGATGTAGCAATTAAAATCCTTTTGAATAAATTATTGTTTAAATTATGCTCTTTATCGTTTAGATATTTATTTTCATCATTTTTAATATCTAAATCGTTAATTTTGCTTAATTTTTTATTTTCCGCTATTCCGTTGTTCTGAATTTTACCTACTTGATTCCTATTGTCATTGCTTATTAAATTATTATCGACATTAATTTCATTTTTATTATCATTTTTTATATTTATACCATTAATTTCATTTTTATTATTTATATCATTTGTATTTTTTATATCATTTGTACTTTTATTTTCTATATTTTGACTTACATCAGGATTATTTATTAATTTTTTTTCAGATATTAATATGAGGCAAAAAGTGGACAGTAGAAGCGGCACCGTTGTAATTATCAAAATATATTTTATAGGCGCATGATAAGCAAAAAGAATTAATGCATAAATACCGGCAAAAAAACCGCCTGCCTCATCAAGAGCGTGCAAAAAACCAAATGCTCTTCCATAAAATTCTCTAAAAACTGATCTTGAAAGCAGTACTCTTCTTGACGGAGACCTGAAATTTCTTGCCCACCAGCCTGCAGAAAATAAAGCGACGGCTTCAGCAGGATAAACGCTAAATCCTGTAAAAGAAAGAAGGGGTATAAATATATTTCCTATAATAGCAATCTTCTTATGACCGAATTTGTCACCTGCAATTCCTCCGAAATATCCAAAGAAAGCTCCAACGCCATAACTTATAGCTGATGCTATACCGAAATAAATAATAGAGCTGTGCAGGTCTAATACTAAAAATATAGGAAATATTACCAGAACGGCCTGATAACCTAAATCTGCAAAAAAAGCGGAGAAGGCTATAAAAAAAACATTGCCGTTAAGCCAGCCGCCGACGGTTTTTTCATTACTGCCCGTAAATACTGCCATATCTTTCAAATTCCCATTATAATATATACATATATAATAAATATTATATATGTATTAAATTAACTATAAATTACCGATATAAAAGTTTAACGGAATTATTCACTTGATAAAGCATCTCTTTAAAAAGAAATTAAATCTTTATCTTTATATATTATTAAGCATGAGAAAGCGTTGAGATTGTCTATACAAATAAAACCTCTGAAAATTTTAAAACAAAATAAATGGGAATAAATGACCTTTCCTTTGTCAAATGCATATAGCGAAAGTTTAATTCTGGATAACCGTTTCGCTTTCTGCTTATAGCCTCGCGAAGTTTCATAGTGAGATTAAATTTATTAGTTTTGTTTTTATATGACTCATGCCTCCATAAGAATGGCGGCGTATTATTATTTAAAAAATTATTCTTTAATACGTCAGCCGCTTACCGCTTACTATAATAATATATACAATTTCAAAATCTGTATTATTGTTTAATATACCAATGTGTCAGGCGTTACCCGTTAAATTTAAAAATCTTAACCGTGTTAGACAGTTCTGCTGCCAGCTTAGATAACGAAGCTGCGGCTTCGTTTACCTGCGTGCTGCTTGAAAAAGCCAATTCTTGAGAACGCAGGATTGAATCGGAAGAGCTTGATATCTCCTCGGTAGCTGTTGATTGCTCTTCTGCGGCGGTTGCTATTAAAGTAATCATATCTTTTAATTTATTTGTCAATTCTTTGATAATATCAATCTGTTCGCCTGCTTTTTTAGCTACGATTACGCCGTTTTTAACTTCTTCTTTTCCATAATTCATTGACTCAACAGCCTTACCCGTATCTTCCTGTATAGAAACAACCATTCCGGTTATCTCTTTTGTTGCCTTTGTTGTTCTTTCAGCGAGTTTTCTAACTTCATCGGCAACAACGGCAAAACCCTTTCCCTGTTCTCCCGCTCTTGCCGCTTCAATAGCGGCATTTAAAGCAAGGAGATTGGTCTGGTCGGCTATTTCATCTATTACCGCTATTATTTCGCCTATTCTTTGTGAGGATGCGCCGAGCTGTTCTATGACGGCGGAAGCTTTATTTACGGCTTTTTCTATGGAATTAATCTCGTTTATAACATTTTGTACGGCATTATAGCCTTCATCGGTAGCTTTATTAGTAAGTTCCGCTTCTTGCGCTCCCGATGATGAATTTTTTGCAACCTCTATTATAGCAAGGGTTATCTGTTTTATTGATTCTACAATGGACGAGCCGTTCTGTTTCATTTGCATTATATTTCCTTCAAGCTCTTTTGAAGAAGAATTCAGCTCAACACCGCTGCTTGAGATAGAATTTACTGCATTTGAAATCATACTGACGTTGTTGGATAATGAATCAATAAGAGTATTTACATGATTTACAAGTTTTCCTATTTCATTTTTTGGATTTATATTGATTATTATTTTTGACCTTAAATCACCTTTTGCCACTTCTCCTATTTTTTTTATCGTAAGCTCAAGTTCGTCTAATAATGTTTTTTTAAAATAATAGCTTACTAAAAGAAGTATTATCAGAACTAAAAATGGAAAAGCCATAAAAAAATCTAAAAGTATACTTATTTTCTTAGCAGTATGTGAGGTTAATGTATTATCAACAAACCGGAGGTGTTTAATGATTATATCCATATTTTTTTTCCAGTAGATTATTTTCATAGTCGGACCGACTTTTAAAGGATTTTTTAAAAGCTTATTCATAATAGGTCTCACATGCGCCATATGTTCCCTCAATTGAAGCATTGCAGCAGTAATTTTATAGCTTTTTGGTCTTCTTATATGATATTTTTTTACGCCGAAAAGCGTATGAAAATTTTCATGACTGAAGCCGCCGTAAAAACCGTTAATAGATGGTAAAACGCTTACTCTATACATTTTAATTTCTTTTACGAGTCCTGCTATTTTTTTGTCAATAGCCGAAGAATTAAAAGTCCTTTTTTCCGATTTTGCTATTTTAATATCAGCCTTTCTAAGTTTTGAAAGATAAACTATACCCATTGCATTTCGTTGAATCTTTAATAGGGAGGTAATGGTAGAGCTAATTACCGATTGAGTATATGATGAATTTCTGAATGTATTTATATAATTAATTACAATAAAATCTCCTGCTAAAATTATAAAAAACATTAAAACGGCTGCAAAGTAAAGTCTCGATTTAAACGTTGTTAACATTGCGTTCTCCATATTATGTAAAATTATTTTTATGTAATAAAAATAGTCATTAAATATTAGTATTAAGAAGCAGACTTGCAGAGTCCATCAATAGTATAAAAAGTAAAAAAGGTTACCTGACGGTTCAGGCACTTATCCGCCGTTAAAAAAAATTAGCCTGACAATATAATTATGTTATTGCATGTATATATTCGTTATAAATGTTATTAATAAAGCATAATAAGCATTGTTTGTCAAGTAAATACCCCTCCTCAAAATTCCCGATAGAAAATTTTATTTTTAATATATTTAATGATATAATAAAAGTAAAATTAAAGGTATACTGTATATAATATAAGGTACATTATATATAAACATTATACCCAAAATTGCCGATAGAAAATTATTTTTTAGTTTCTATCTAGTCTATCTAGATGGATGAGCCGTCTAAATGCCGACGGCTTTAAAGCGTACCCGCTGACGCAGGAATGACTTTGCGGATATTTAAGTTTTCACCCGACGGGCGTCATTCCCGTGTAAGCGGGAATTTAATGTTCTATATAACTTTTAAGCTATTTTAAAGATTTCTATCGGCAATTTTGGGATATAGCTGCCGGCGAGTATAAAAAAGCTAAATTTATGATATAATATCTTGATATAATGAGCGGACTAAAATAAATTTTAAAAAAAGTCAAAAATTGGAAAATATATACCGGAGGGGTTAATATGCCTATAAGAGAGTACAAATGTAGTGAATGCGGAGAGATAACGGAAGTAATTCAAAAAATAAATGAAAAACCTTTAGAGAAATGCCCCAAATGCGGCGGTAAACTTGAAAAATTAATTTCAAATTCAAGTTTTGTTTTAAAAGGATCGGGATGGTATAAAACTGACTACGCAAGCAGCAGCAAATCGCCATCGCCTGCAGCATCATCGCCTGCAACCACCACTAAAGAAAAAGAAACGGCTGCTGCGCCAACTGCCGTTGCTGCCGCTTCATGCTCTTCTTCTGGAACAGGAGAAACTTGCAGAACGGGCGCAACAAATAAATAAATTTTTACACAAATAAATATTAATGTTTCATATAATAATCTAAAAATATTATAATTATATTTGTATAATTTTGTATAATGACTATTATTAGTTATGTCCTTATCTTTGTAAAAATTAATATAAAATATTATATTTTAACAATTTTTGAAAATTAAATTGTTAAATTTGGAAAAAGGCTATAAACTAATATAAACTAAACAGAACATAACAAAATAATTATAGGTTAATATTTATTACTAATTGACGAAAAAAAAATGAATGGGGATTAAAGTATTTTTATATTTTATTTTAACATATAATAAATATGATATA
>DAHXMB010000110.1:0-4122 GCA_027365695.1 Candidatus Acididesulfobacter sp.
GGTGTTTTTATAGCTAGAATCACTTATGATGTTAATCTTATTCAGCATACCGTATCCAATGCTTTAAGCGCAATAGCAAAAGATATACTAACGATTGCGGTTCTTCTTGCAGTTATTTTTTATATGGACTTTTATTTAGCTATAGCAGTGTTTATACTTTTTCCTATAGCTATAATTCCTGTTTCTCTTCTTGGAAAAAAAACTAGAAAAACCAGCATTGATACGCAGAACGAAATGGGTAATATTACTAAATTTCTTGATGAAACTATTTCAAATTTAAGGATAGTTAAAGCATATAACATGCAAGAATTTGAAATAGGGAGGTTCAAAAAACTTTCCGACAGATTGTACAGATTTCTAATCAGAATGACTAAAATTAAAGGTATCACCGTTCCGTTTGTTGAATTAGTGGGGGGCATTGCAGTTTCCGCAATAATATTTCTTGGCGGTCTGCAGGTTATAAAATATGGATATTCTTCAGGCAGTTTTTTTTCATTTTTAACTGCCATTTTACTTTTATACGAACCTGTAAAAAGTCTTTCAAGACTGAACAATAATCTTCAAGAAGGAATAGCCGCTTCGTCGAGAGTGTTTGAAATAATGGAAGATAATTTTGAAGATATCTCTAAAGGCGAGAGTTTACCTAAAAATATAGAAAGTCTGCAAATTAAGAATTTATATTTCAGTTACAATAAAGAAAATGGTTTTGACCTTAAAAATATAAATTTAGTTGCCGAGAAAGGTAAAATAATTGCGATAGTCGGGCGTTCAGGAGCCGGCAAGAGCACTTTGTCTATGCTAATTCCCGAGTTTTATAGACCTGATGAAGGAGAAATATTAATTAACGGTAAGAATATAAATTTGTATAGTTTAAAAGAAATAAGAGATAATATTTCTTATGTATCTCAGCAGGTTTCTTTATTTAACGAATCCGTTAAGTTTAATATAGCATACGGCACTTCTTTTGAAAATCAAGATATTAATCATAATATTGATGATAATAATATAGATGAAGAAAATATCAATAAACATAACGGCAGTGAGTATATCGTCGGTGATAACAATGTGATTATTAATGCCGCTAAACTTGCATATGCGCATAATTTTGTAATTAATCTTCCTGAAGGATATGACACTTTGGTCGATGAATCCGGTTTAAGATTATCGGGAGGAGAAAAGCAAAGAATTCTGATGGCTCGGGCTTTCTTGAAAAACGCTCCGATATTAATTTTAGATGAAGCAACGGCATCATTAGATAATGAATCGGAAAGGCATATTCAAGAAGCGCTTTTTAATCTTTGCAGAGATAAAATCGCTATCGTTATAGCGCACAGACTTTCAACGGTTAAAAAAGCAGACAACATATATGTTATGGAAAACGGAGAGATTGTTGAACAAGGTAACCATGAAGAATTAATTGAAATAGACGGTATTTATAAAAATCTTCTAATTAAGCAGATGCAATAATAATATGAAGCAAATATATTTTTTTATTTATAATTTTATTTTATATATAAGCCTGCCTTTTTTTTTAATTATTATGCTTTTTTTGTATTTAATTAAAAATAAACATGCTGCAGGTTTTTTCTATAAATTAATGCCTCATCTATCTTGTATAGGTTTTACTAAAAATAATAATAAAAAAAGTAAATCTTTGTGGATTCATGCAGTTTCGGTAGGTGAAGTCAATGCGTCATTTTATTTTATTAATTTATTATTGAACCGCATTAATAATAACGTTAACAGTAATAAAAAGCAGAAAAAAATATATCTTTCCGTAGTAACAAGAACAGGATACGAAAATGCAATCAACAAATTTAAAGGGATGCCTGTTTTTGTGATTTATTTCCCGTATGATTTTTTATTTTCTGTTAAAAATTTTATCAATTTAATAAATCCTGTATGCTTTATATCAATAGAGACTGAAATATGGCCAAATTTGTTTAATAAATTAAAAAAAACTAATGTACCTATTTTTATTTTAAACGCAAGATTGTCGGATAAATCTTTCAGAAATTATTATAAATTTAAATTTTTCTTCAGATATATATTTGAGTGCATTGATTTAGCGGCTTGTATATCAAAAGATTATTATAATAAATTTCTGGATTTGGGAATAAGCAAAGACAAATTATATATTACAGGCAACATGAAATTTGATACCGTACAAAAAGAAGAAATAGAAAAACTTAAAATTGAAGGTATTAAATATAAAAATGCTATAACAAATGATTTTGTCTGCAGGTATAATAATAGAGGTATTAGCGACAATATTAAATCAAATAGCGCAGTAAATCAACTAAATAATCATATAACAAAAATAATAATTGCAGGCAGTACGCATGAAAGAGAAGAGCAAATAATATTGGATATATTTTTAAAATTAGTTAAAAATATTGACAATTACAATTATAAGTATAATCGTAATATAAAACTTTGCCTGATAATGGCACCGAGACATCCTGAAAGATTTCAATATGTTTCTGAATTAATTAAAAAATATAAATTAGATTATGTTAAAATTTCCTCTTTAAATCATAATCCCGTTTTTTGTGAGAATAATAATATTAGCGCAGAACATAATAATAATAATGATAATAATAATGATGAGCGCAGTTTTAAAAATAAAACTAATTTAAAGTTAAAATCTCATGGCAATATTATACTTATAGATAAAATGGGAATATTAAATTCATTATACAGTATAGCAGATATTGCATTTATAGGAGGCAGTATGGTATCACCGGGGGGAGGGCATAACATGCTTGAACCTCTATCCTTTGGGGTGCCTGTTGTTTTTGGAAATTTTGTTGGAAATTTTCAAGAAATTGCCGATGAAATTATATCTTCCGGCGCAGGTGTTATGGCTGCAAATCCGGAAGAACTTTTTGACGCTATTTATACTTTTATTAATAATGAAAAAAAATCGTCTGAAGCATCTATAGAGGCGTTAAATATCATAGAAAGAAATCAAGGCTCATCGCTTAAAAATTTAAGCTTATTAATAAATTTTGGCAATCTAATTTAAATATTAAAAATTCGGGTTGTTTTAAAAAAATTAAATTTTAGATATTAATTATAAATAAAAAATAAATAATAATTTTTATTTTATTATTTATTTTATTATAATAATATTTAAAATTTTTGATAATTATTGATTCATAAGATTAAGAAAATCTGCATTTGTTTTTGTATTTTTTATTTTTTCTATCAAAAATTCCATAGCATCCGAAGTATCCATTGAAGATAAAACCTTTCTTAAAACCCATATTTTTTTCAATTGATCTTTATCTATAAGCAGCTCTTCTTTTCTTGTTCCCGATTTATTAACATCTATTGCAGGAAATATTCTTTTTTCAGCAAGTTTTCGGTCTAAATTTGCTTCAAGATTTCCCGTGCCTTTAAATTCTTCGAATATTACTTCGTCCGCTCTAGAACCCGTGTCTATTAAGGCTGTTGCGATAATAGTTAAACTGCCGCCTTCTTCTATATTTCTTGCCGCTCCAAAAAATCTTTTAGGTTTATGTAATGCATTGGAATCAACGCCGCCTGAAAGAACTTTTCCTGAAGACGGAATTGTAACATTATAAGCCCTTGCAAGCCTTGTTATGGAATCTAATAAAATAACTACATCCTTACCAGTTTCAACAAGCCTTTTTGCTTTTTCAATAACTATTTCGGCTATTTGTATATGTCTTTGAGGCGGCTCGTCAAATGTCGAACTTATAACTTCTCCGCTGATAGATCTCTGCATATCCGTGACTTCTTCAGGTCTTTCGTCGATTAAAAGAACCATTAAAAATATTTCTTTATGATTAGCATTTATAGCATGAGCAATGTCTTTTAAAAGAATAGTCTTACCTGTTCTTGGAGGAGCTACTATAAGTGCCCTCTGTCCTTTACCTATAGGAATAAGTAAATCCATCATTCTTGTGGAAATATTTTTTGAATCAAACTCTAATTTTATTTTTTCCTGCGGATAAAGAGGAGTTAGATTATCAAATAAAATTTTTTCCTTTGCAATCTCAGGATCCTCAAAATTTACGCTTTCAACTTTTAATAAAGCATACGGCACTTCTTTTGAAAATCAAGATATTAATCATAATATTGATGATAATAATA
>DAHXMB010000114.1:0-4857 GCA_027365695.1 Candidatus Acididesulfobacter sp.
GCTCAAGATATTTTTATTTCAAGCGCTGGAGCGGAAAAAGAGTTTAAAGCTATTTAGTTAGTTTAACGCTATTTAAGTTGGAACTGCATATTATATTGTAGCAATAATTCTAAAAACAGGTGAAAAAATTTAGTTTAACGCGGGAGAGGATATTATAAAGTCATAATATTAACCATGTTTATAATTTTATTGTTGATTATTGGCGTAATTGTTGGGGCCTTGACGGGAATTACCGGTGCCAGCGCTGTATTAATAGTTGTCCCTGCGCTTTCATTGTTAGGTTTGACATTTAAAGAATCTGTCGGATCAAGTTTGTTGGTGGATATAATTACCACCGTCCCTGTAACGATAATCTATTTAAAGCATAAAAATCTGGATGTAAAACTATCTTTGCTTCTTGGCACCGGAGCAATAATAGGCGCCCAAATCGGAGCACGCATCGCTTTCATAACCTCTGAAAAAATGCTTGAACTATTATTCATTATATTTGTTTTATATATGACTTATGTCTCTTTCAAAAGGAGTAAAATAAAAAATCATTTAGAAAATAAAAAAAAGTTCCGCTAAATTTTTTCAGCTTTGCAATTGTGCTATTTATGAGTATGATAGTTGGCATTCTCACGGGAATTTTAGGCGTAGGCGGCGGAATTATATTTATAGCAATAATAATGATATTTTTTTCAATAAACATAAAGAAAATGATAGGAACAGCAACGCTGGCAATGTTTATGTCTGCTGTAAGCGGTGCGGGAGCTTATTTGTCGTCAGGAAGAGTTGATATAGTCGCAGCTTTAATTATTGGGATGATTACGCTTCCTTTAGGTTATTATTTTGCAAAATTAGCACAAAATATGAGACATTCAATTATGTATATAATTCTCGGAAGTGCATTTATGGTGACTGCAATAAGCGAAATGCTTAAAATATTTGGAATAGTGAATTGTTTAATCAAACATTAAAATAAAATATTTAAAATTATTTTTACGTTTTTAAGTTTGCTTTGTGGAAATTTGATGGAAATTAAAATTATATGCATATAATAAAAATAGTTTTAAAATATAGAATTATAATATATAATTAAAATATTATAATAAAATTGCGGGTTTTAATTTTAAGTTTTAATTTTAATTGGATGTAAAAAAGAGGAACAATAACAATAAACAGGATGACATTGGCACAGAATTTACCGCATAGCATTTTTTGTAAAGCTAAATCGTTAATTAAATTAATAAGTTATATAATACAGTTATCGGATTGTGACTCCGGTTGTCGCAGGTTCAAGCCCTGTCATCCACCCCATCAAAAAACCCCAGTAAATAAGCACTTTACATAAAATTACATAACATATGTTTAAATTTATAAACAAAAGAAGTTTAAGGACAAAACTCCTTTTTTCAGCTTTTGTCGTCTTATTTTTTACAATAATTACCGTTAATTCCGTTGCTTTATATACAATTTATGCTACGCTTGTTTACAGAAATTCTTTAAGAAATAAATTGCATAAAAATATGCTTGTATCGCAATTAAAATTTTCATTATTGCATAAAAATATTGAGTCCTTAAAAAGTATTTTTTACGAAGCTAACAAAAACAGTTATATTAAATATATATATTTTTACGTATTAAAAAACAACAATCTAAATATAAAGCGTCAGCTTAATTTTGGCTTATATAATAAAAAATTAATAAAAAGTATTAGTCCGAGAACGATAAAACTCAACAACAAAATTATAGGAAAAGTTTATATAAAATTTAATTTAAAAAAAGAATTGCAGCAAATAAAACTGAGGGTTTTTTGGGTTGCGGCAAGGTTTTATCTTATAAGTCTGATATTTATATGCATAGGTCTTATTATATTTTATTTTATAATATCCAAAGTGACAAGACCTCTTTTAGAGCTTGAAAGCAAGATGGTAAAAGTGTCTAACGGAGATTATTCCGTTCATATACAATCAAGTTCTAAAGATGAAATTGGAAGTTTAGTTAATATTTTTAATTTTATGATTAAAAATATTAAGGGGTATATTGACAAGATAGATTTAATCAGTAAAGAAAGGGAAGAATTAAATTGTATGGCGCAGATGGGAGAAATGTCCGGCATGGTAGCGCATGAAGTTAAAAATGCAGTTTATGTGATTAATTCCAGCAACAAATATATAAAAAACAACCTTCATATTAAAGATAAAAATTTACTGGAATTTATTAACATTATTGAAGAAGAATTAAAAAGACTTAATAACATGACAGTAGGTTTTATGCATTTTGCAAAACAAAGAGAACCAAATTTAACCGATGTTAATCTAAATGATATAATAATTGAATCAATCCGGATATTAAATTATGAAATAAAGAATATCAGCATAAAAATTATTAAAAAATTAGATAATTCTATCGGTTTAATAAAAGGGGATAAAGAACTATTAAAACAGGTCATAATTAATTTGCTTATTAATGCAATAGACGCCGTAAGCAATATAGATAGCCCTGTAATAAAAATAACAAGTTCCGTAATTAATGAAAAGAATAAAATTTTAATTAATATATCCGATAACGGAGAAGGCATAAAAGATTTTAATACCAATAATGTATTTAAACCTTTTTTTACAACTAAGAAAAACGGAACGGGTTTAGGGCTTGCCATATCATCAAGAATCGTGCTTTTACATAAAGGATTAATTACCGCTGAAAGAATAAACGGGTTTACGGTCTTTTCCGTTGTTCTTCCGGGGGTATAATTATTTAATGTTTAATATCTAATTTGATTTAAGATTTTTATAATTATGACTAAAATACTTCTTATTGACGACGAAAAAAATATTTTAAAAGCTGTAGGTTCAAATCTTGAACAAAACGGTTTTAATGTTGATACGGCTATTAGCGCCGAGATTGCTCTTACTAAATTAGACAATAAGAAATATGAAGTGATCCTTTGCGATTTAATATTGACGGGTATGAACGGGTTGGATTTTTTAAGCCGTGTAAGAAAAATTAATAAAAATGTTATATTTATAATGATTACGGCAAACGGTTTTATTGATGATGCTGTTAAAGCAATGAAAATAGGCGCCGATGATTTTATTAGCAAACCGATAGATATGGACGGTCTAATAAATAATATAAATATTTTGCTAAGCAAGAAGGAAAACTATAATAACGAAAACAAACCAAAATTTAAAACTAATTTAATTTATAAATCTAAAATCATAGAAGATTTGATTAAAGAAATAGGAATGATCGCAAAAGCGTCCTCCAATGTTTTAATAACAGGAGAAACAGGAACAGGCAAAGAATTGATAGCAAAAATTATTCATGAAATATCGGAAAGGCAAGGAGCCTTTGTCGGGATTAATATTAACGCATACCCCGATAGTTTAATAGAAAATGAACTTTTCGGTCATGAAAAAGGGTCATTCACAAATGCCGTAAGCACGCAAAAAGGAAAATTTGAACTTGCGTCAAACGGAACGCTATTTTTAGACGAGATTGGAGAAATGCCGATAGCTGTTCAGTCTAAATTATTAAGAATACTGCAGGAACGCGAGTTTTCAATGATAGGTTCAAATTCTATTATTAAACTAACCGCCAGAATTGTAAGCGCTACGAATATTGATATAGAAAATGCCGTATTGCAAAATAAATTTAGAGAAGACTTATTTTATAGAATAAATGTATTTCATATTAAAGTTCCTCCGCTCAGGGAAAGAAAAGACGACATAATGCCGATGGTATATTATTTTATAAAAAAATTCAATGCGGAGAATAAAAAGAATATAGTTAATATATCAAAAGATGTCGAAGACATTTTAATACATTATAATTTTCCCGGTAATGTCAGGGAACTTGAAAATATAATAGAAAGGTCCGTTATTGTTACCCCTTTTGATTCCATTGAAGTAGATAATTTACCGAATTATTTAAAAAAAACCGATAAAACCTCATCTATTTCTTTTATGCCGCTAAATAATTTTTGCGATTATGATTTAAATTTGGATTCGGTAGAAAAAGAGCTTATAATCAAGGCGCTTGAAAAATATAATTATAATCAGACAAAAACCGCTATTTCTCTCGGCATATCCAGAAAACAGCTAAGAACTAAAATGAAAAAATACGAGCTTTTTAGTGAAAAATAAATTGGTTAAAATCTTACTTAAATGATGAGTAAAATAATAAATAATAATAATTTTTTTTTAAAAATAAACGATATTTTTTACAGTATTCAGGGAGAATCCTCATTTGCAGGTTACCCCTGTTTTTTTATGAGACTTGCAGGGTGCAATATTAAATGTTCATACTGCGATACAAAAGAAGCTTTAACCGATAAAAATGCAAAACTAATTCATATCGGCGATATCATAAATGAAATAATAAAATACGGCGAAAATATAAAATTAGTGGAAATAACGGGCGGCGAACCGTTAATTCAGGGCGGCGTTTATGAATTAATGAATAGACTTTTAAATTTGAAATACACTGTTTTACTTGAAACAAACGGCACATTGAGTCTTAAAAATGTTCCGGATAAAGTTGTAAAAATAATGGATATAAAATGTCCGTCAAGCGGATTTGAAGATTGTAACAATTACGAAAATTTAAATTTTATCAATAAAAACGATGAATTAAAATTTATTATAGGAAACACTGCAGATTATAAATTTGCTAAAAATTTTATAAATGTAAACAGAAAAATTATTAAAACGGAAAAAATAATATTCAGCGCTGTAGATGTCGCCGAAAATAAATTTTCATCGCATATTTTAGCCGAAAAAATTTTATCTGACAGGCTCAATGTTAAAATAGGACTACAACTGCATAAATTCCTCGATTTGAAATAGTTTTAGCTTTTTTATATATAGTTCT
>DAHXMB010000131.1:0-9105 GCA_027365695.1 Candidatus Acididesulfobacter sp.
GGAAATCCTGAAATATTTAATTCAGACCAGGGTTCGCAATATACGGCTCAAAACTTCATTAATATTTTAGTAAATCATAAGATATCTATTTCAATGGATTCTAAAGGCAGAGCGTTAGATAATATATTTATCGAAAGATTCTGGAAAACTATAAAATACGATAATATCTATCCTTCGGGATATTTAACGATAAAAGAAGCGCATGACGGTATTGACGCTTTCATGCATCAATACAACAATCACAGGCTTCATTCATCTTTAGGATATAAACCGCCGCTAAAATTTTATAGTGAATATTTTGAAAAAGCGTCATAAAATTTTTAAAGGGGGTACCCCCTTTAAATTATACTAATAAAAATAAATGATAATTAATAATTAAAATGATAATAAAAAAGAATTAAAAGAAGGAAGTAACAAAATAAAAAATTGGTCTTGACAAATGGGTGCAGTATATATCTCCGCCTTCTGTACTATGCCGTTTTCGGTATATATTATTTTAAGGCCGGAAAAATCTGCGAACATAGTTTCGCCCGCTTTATATATATTACGGAAGGAAGGATTAAGTTTTTTCATTCCTTTATGCATATAGAACTTAAATTGCGTATAAGAGTAACCAAAAAGATGTTCTTTTTTATATTCTTCCCATAAAAGAAAATAAGTTACGCCGGGCTTTCTTATTTCCTGCGCAATATAGCCTATATCAGGAAGGCGTTTGTCTATTTTAACCTCTTGTTCTCTTTCGGGGAATAGTTTCTTTTTTAGTTCGTCCAACGGATAAAGCAGCAGCTCGTCTGCGGAAATATCCGCCGCATCTATTCTTCTAATATAGTCCGATAATGTAGATTTCGGCACCCCGTTTGTCATAGATGCTTTTCTTAGTGAAAGATTTGAATTGTAATACGAATTTAAAGCGTCTTTGATGTCATTCATGTCATACCTCAATTAAGTCCTCCTTATATTAAAAAATTAATAAAATATTAATAAATAATATCTTAAATAAGATTATCAAGATATAAAATTTAATTAAATTTTATATCTTGCATATAAGAAAGATTATCTTAAATTATTAAAACAAAGTATAAAAAAAATACTAAGTATTAACTGTCCGAAGCTTCCGTTTTTAGTGTCCGAAAATTTACGGCTGAGGTGTCCGAGAAAAACCGATTTGGGTGTCCGATATGACCGCTATATGCATATAATAACGAAACATATCTTCTTAAAACATCCGCTTTAGAATTATCCAATAAAATACTAAAAGTATTATCTATAAAACCATATAAAAATATCACCCCTCTCAAAGAAATAAATTAATATTTTTGCAATTGTAGTGACAATAATAAGAAATTAAAAAAAGGGATGCGCCATTTTCAAGGGTTTGATTGACATGAGGTGTCAAAGTCAGGATAGACAATCGTTCCGTATGAGTTAAATATTTAGTTATTCTAACTTTATCATATAAATATTTTAATACGCTGCAATTATGCAGCAATATACTTAATTCTTCATTTTCTATATCGTTCAGCGTGAGTTCTATATTTTTATATCTATTATCTTTCTTATTCAATATGTAATTTATAGATGATTCGGATATTTTTTTAATATCATTTATTATAAATCTGAATTGATTGGTAATTCTGTCGCCTTTATCGTCAACGAAATATGTTTCCGAACCTGTCAATTTATTAATACCTAAAGGTAATTTTATTAAGCTTCCTGAAGCATTCTGGTTTATTTTATTTTCTTTAGGAAAAATTTCTATATTTATATGTGGTCTAAATTTATGTTCGTTAATAAAATAATTTACAAATTCTCGTCCGACCTTGGCTAATATCGGTTTCTCAAAGAAAAACCAGATGTGATAGCCTTTATATCCACTAAATTCTATATAACACTCAGAGTCTGTTTTTTCTTTTAAACTTTTTTTAATAAAAAAACCGTACATTAAAGCTTCATTCAGATAATCGTTGTATTCTTCGGAATTTATAGAAATGCGCTTAATATATTCGGAATCAATATCTATATCTATTACGGCAAAATTAATGCAATTATCGCATCTTATAACATATTCGCCTAATGTAGATATACCGTTTATATGCGAAAAAATGGCATCCTCGTCTAATGGTTCGTTTATCTTACTATAATATAGTTTTTGATTTTCGTTAATTGATCTTTTGCATAACAATTGTCCGCTCCTGCAAAAATATTTAAAAATTTTGAAGCAATTTCGCTATTATTCAAATCTATAAATTTTTGATTTTTACAATCAAATTTGTTATATTCATTATCATTATCATTCGCGTTCAATTCTTTTGAATTCTCTTTAATTAATTCTTTATATTCTAATTTTGCGTCATTAGCATATTCATTAGTAAATTCTTTATTATATTCTTTCATCTTATTCGCCAATCCTATTAAACCCATTTTGCCGTAGATGTCAGATAATTTTTCATAACCATCATTAAATTCAGGGTTATTTTCAATAAATCTGTTTAATAATCTAACGGCTTTTTCATACTCGCTTTTTGATACAAAATAATCGCATATTTTTAAAATCCTGTCTTTATCCCCTTTTTTTTCGGCTATAAAATCGAAAGAATCTTTTTCTAAATCTAATTCATTAGTTAAAATAGCAGCGTCTAAATTGACGTCTCTTTTATATTTTTGATTTAAATTTTCTACATCGTCAGATAAAATTTTATTTTTAATAGATTTAATAATAAATGAAGAAATATCTTTCTGAAAATTTTTTGCGAATAGAGCACTTTTTAAAATAGATAAACCTATATTTAACTCTGGTTTTTGAGTTATCAGTTTATCTATCACATCAATGATCTCTTGATAGTTATCCCTGTTTACTATATTAATATCAAAATAATTTAGCCACCCTTCTATTATATTATCTAAGTAAATATTTTTAATACCGTTTAAGGTAAGACTACGTTTATTTTTATGTTACATATAAATAAAAATTTATATAATTATATAAGCATTACTTAATTAATTGTTAGCTTTAAATTATAATATGTATATCAACTTGAGTACTAAATATAACTTAAAATTTTATATAATTCTTTTTTATAATAAAAATTTTATAATAAAAATAAAGGATTATTGTAATATAAAAAAGGAGTGTTGATTATTAAATTAAGGATTTCGCAGATTTTCCTAAAAAATGTCATTAAGGAAAGAGACATCGGATTTATCTATTCTATCCGGAGCTATGTAGGAAGCTTTTTTGATAATTTCATTAAAAAAATAAGGACAATCAAATAGAATTAATTTGATATCAATGTCCATATCGTTAGAAATTATATATCTTGCGTCTTTCCATGCAGATAAAAAAGCATTATGTAAGGTATGTTGATATTTTAATCCGGGATTTTTTTCTAATACGGAAGAAATGCCTCTTATAGAATTAGCAATAGTATTTATCCAGCTCTTAGTTCTTAAATCCGGCTGGTTATCCCACTTATACAGGTGAGATAATAAATTTGCAAAAAAACTTACAAGCCTATAATATTCCGATAATCCCAAGTCTTTTACCTCTTTCGCTAAATTAGCATAGTCTATTTCGTTAAATTTACCTTTCTTGAGAAGCTCTGCATTAGTTATAGCCCAAGTATAATAGTCGGTACTATATAATTCCGCAAGGGCTACAGTTGCCGATTTTTCTTTTACGTTTATCATAATTTTAATACCTCTAAATTTAATACTTATAACTATTTATACTTAAATATTATACATCTATTTTCAAAAATAATCAAAGTGTTAAAGCCGACCAAAAAAAAATTTAAATATTTTAATTCATTTTAAAAAAATTATGTTACAATTAAAAACTATGAACGAAAATATTTCTGAAATATTAAACGAATTTAAAGCAGCAAAACTTAATTTTGAAATTAAGGCGGAAAACGATGTTCTATTGCCTAATTATAAAGGTTCTACATTTAGGGGAGTATTCGGACATATATTTAAAGACGTAATGTGTATTTCATATGAAAGTGTTTGCGAAACGTGCAGTTTTGACACGGTTTGTATGTTTAAAAAAATATTTGATTCTCCTCCGCCGTCAAATTCATCAAGATTAAAAAACTATTCTGCCGTTCCTCATCCTTATATTATAGAAGCTCCTTTAGAAACTAAAAATTTTTATAAAAAAAATGAAATAATAAAATTTTCATTAATTTTAATCGGGCAGGCAATATTTCTATTCCCTTATTTTGCGTATTCTTTCGGCTTAGCAGGCAGAAAAGGGATAGGGAAAATGAGAAGAGGTAAATTTATGCTGTTTAATATTATAAATGATAAAGATAATGAAAAACTTTATAATTATAAAAGAGAAGAACTCATTTCACCATCAAATTATTATACTATAAATAATTTTGTTGAAAATACGGTAAACACATCAAATTCCATAAATGATGAAAATAAATTAAAAAAAAATAAAGATATTAATTTAAAAAATGGTTATTTTTCGGTATCGTTAAATTTTATAACACCTACACGAATAGTTTTTAATGAAAAACTTACATCAAATTTAGAATTTCATATTTTCATACGAAATATTTTAAGAAGAATATCTAATTTAAACTTTTTTCACTGCACAAAGGAATATAATAAAAATAAAAACAATGACAATGACAATAGCATTAATAACGGCGATAATATCAGTATTAATAACGATATTAGCAATTATAACATAGAAGGCTATAAAAACAACAACAATAAAATGGACGGCAATATAAACGGCGGCATAATAAATAATGATATAAATTTCAATTATTATATAGAAAAGGCATATAGTGTCACGGCGAAAAACAACTTAAAATGGTGTTCTGTGGACAGATATTCAAATAAGCAAAAAAAGCATATGAAATTAAGCGGTTTTATCGGTGAAGTTTTATTTGAAAATGTTCCGTCGGAATTTCTATGGGTAATAAAACTTGTAGAACTTATTCATATAGGTAAAAATACCACTTTCGGCAACGGAAAATATAAAATTTTGTCTATAATATAATAACAGCATATAATTTAATAACAATTCTAATAGGCGTTTTTTTATTTATTTTATTTATGTACCTTAGAAATATGATATAATATTTGATAATAAGTTTCTTAATTTAAATATCTGTTCTATAATATATCTGTTCTATAATGATATAACATATTAATGCAGGATTTAATTATGGCTCATTCATCCGTATTGGAAAAAATAGAAGAAATGCCGTTATCTGCCGTTGCAGGACAATATACGGCAAAGGACTATTTAAATCTTCCTGAAGGAAGCCCTTATCAACTAATCGAAGGAGAATTAATAATGACGCCTTCGCCTTTAACGGAACATCAAATAATATCTAAAAATCTAGAGCTTGCAATTTATTTTCATGTTAAAAAAAACAATTTAGGATTAGCTCTTGACGCTCCAATAGATGTTTATCTTAACAATAAAAATGCTTATCAGCCCGATATAATATTTATATCTGCTAAAAATAAAGATATAATTAGAAAACATGGTATAGATGGAGCTCCCGACCTTGTAATAGAAATACTTTCCCCTTCCAATAGCTATTATGACGTGAGGGTTAAAAAAGATATATATGAAAAAAGCGGCGTAATAGAATACATAATAGTAGATCCGAGAACTAAAAGCATAGATGTTTACAGAAAAACTGCCAATATACCAAAAACAGATTTAAATACCGATTCAAATAACAATTCTGTAGATGCTTCTAATCTCACTGAAGCTTCTGCCTCCAATCTTAATAATAATAAATATATTCAAACAGGATTTAACGAAACAATGTCTGTTAGATTAGAAAATAACGGCAAACTTTACATTAAAACATTAGGCTTAGAAATAGATTCAAAAGATATATTTACGGAAATTTAAATGTTTCAATATAATTATAATTAACAACTTTTGACATACTCTCCGTCCATACCTAAAGTCAGGGATTCTGGCAACAACGGCAAATGCGGAACGCGTATCCGTCTAACTTTGCCTACTCCAAGAGAAGATGCCCCTTCCCTATATGATTTATAAATTTTTATACATTAATAATTACTATTTTCTATTTAAAAAAAGTTTTTTAAAAAAGGAATCCTTTTCTTTTTTTTCATTATTTATCTTAACCAAAACCGCTATATTTCCGTTTTTTCCGCCAAAAACGCCTTCATCTCCCTGACCGTTAAAAACGATAATTTTATTATTGCCGCTACTGCTGTTATCTGTGTTATTACCGCTATGAGTGTTATTGGTATGATTATTGAATATATCTTCCTTTTTAAAATTTAATGTAATTTCTTCGGACATCTTTATTCTTCCCATACCTTTGCACGTTGCGCATTTATATAAGAATATATCGCCATATCCATTGCAGCTTTGACAAACTTCATTAACCTTTGTTTCGCTATTTTTAACCATGCCGTAACCGCTACATTGAGCGCAGGCTACCGCAAGCGTGCCTTTTGCCTTGCCTTCTCCGTCACAGTCGGGGCATCTTGCATACCTTTGTAATATTAAAGTTTTAGTAATCAATTTGCTGTCAATCAGGTTTAAAATATCGTCCGTAAAATCCATTTCTATATTTATATTCCCGCCATCCCTAAGCCTTGTTCTGTAAGGAATAATTTTATCGCTTGGCTGAGAATCTTTAAATTTGTTAAATTCTCTTAAGTCTCTATCGTAATATTCTCTGAGAATTGGGTCTATCAGAGTTTTATACGCTTTGTTTAAATCCATAAATTTATCTGTATTATTTGGATTTTTATCAGGATGGTATATAAATGCAAGTTTTTTATATTGGCTTTTAATTAACGTCTCGCTGGCATTTTCTTGAATTTCTAAAATAGAATAGTAATTCTTCATGAGATATTAATTTAAAAGCCTTCAAAGTTTTGTATAGCTTTTCTAATATAATCGGGAATTTTACGCGGTTTAAAATCAGCGCTGTCAACACATACTAAAACCGTATTCCCTTTTGCTATGCTAATTTCAGATTCTTCATTATTATTTTCATTTTTTTTAACAATTTTATATAAAAAATTAAAACTTGAATTTTTTATATATTCTATCTTGGCGTATATTTTTAATAAGTCGTCAAATCTTGCAGGCGCAATATAATTGCAGTTTGATTCTACAACGGCAAAATAAAATCCGCTTTTTTCAATATCAACATAGTTATAACCGATTTTTTTAATATATTCTGTTCTTGCAACTTCAAAAAAAATAAAATATTTTCCGTAATAAACAACCGACATAGCATCAGTTTCTTCATATCTCACTTTCAATTCCGTAAAAAATTTAAAATCAGTGATATCATTATTATTATTAAGCATTTTTTTAATTTTATCTATTTAAGAATTTATTAATTTTTTCAAACAAAATGGTTTTATCAATGGGCTTTTCAACAAAATCATTAAAATCTAATGATAATAAATGTTCTTTATTTCCTTTCATTGCATGCGCAGTAACAGCTATAACGGGAATGTCTGCGGTGTTTCCCGATTGCTTTAGTCTTTTAAACACTTCTATCCCGTCTATTCCTGGAAGACCTATATCTAACAATATCAAAAAGGCGTCGTCGTTATTATTTATTTTTTCAATAGCTTCAAAACCGTCATAAGCTTCTACTATATTAAAATTATATGGTTCAAGCATTGCTTTAATTAAATCCATATTTATTTCATTATCTTCTACTATAATTATTTTTGAATTATCTATTTTATCATTATCTGCGATAGTATTTTCAGTATTCATAAATAAATTACCGATTAGTATTTTATTATATTTTATTATATTTTTAAATTTCTTTTACGATATTTCCTCCAGTGCCCTTAAGTTCGCATAATTTATTAAATATTTTAGATATAATTTCTTCAGGCGTCTCGCCGTCTTCAGGATAAGACGCAACCACAAATGTTGCGGTTAAAAGCTTCGAAGCAAGTTCTTCTTCTTTATAGAAGGGATATTCTTTTATTGAAGCCAGAAATCTGTTCGCAACGTATAAAGCAGGTTCTTTTAAGGTATTATTGAGTATTATTGCAAATTCGTCATATCCGTACCTGACTACTACATCGGAGCCTCTGAGAGATTTTTTGAAAATATCGGCAATCTTTTTAAGCGCAATATCTGAATGAAAATTACCTACTATATCGTTATAGTCTTTGAAATTATCGACATCTATAAGTATAACGCTAAAAGCTATTTGATATCTTTGAGCCCTGTTAATTTCCTGAGCAAGCCTGATATTAAAATAATTATGATCCAATAAACCGGTTATATCGTCAAATAAACCTGCTTTATGAGGATATATAAGTTCTAATTCTCTAATAGATCTTGTTAGTTCTTCGGATGAAAATATTCTTTTTCCTATCACTCTGTCAATATTATTTGAAAGTCTCATTCTTTCTTCAACCGTCAAATCTTTTGATGTTATTATAAAAATAGGTATTTGCGATGAGACGGGATGTTTTTTAATATTTTCCGCTACTTCAAAGCCGTTGACGTCCGGCATTATAAGGTCTAACAATATTAAATCAGGTTTATATTCAATAGCTATTTTTAATCCTTCATCGCCTGTATAAGCATGCAAAAGATTAAATCCTTCAGGCTCAAGAATTTTTGAAATCATTTTATGCGTAATTTCTTCATCATCTATTAATAAAATATTTACCTGTCTTTTTTTTCTTTTTGTAGTCAATGTAAATTCAGATAAAGTTTTTATCAAAGTTTCTTTGTCTATCGGTTTAACAAGATAATCCGTTGCTCCAAGCGCATATCCTAAATCTTTATTGTCAATCATGCTGGTAATTACTATAGGAATATTTCTTGTAATTTTATCCGATTTTAAATCGCTTAATACTTCCCAGCCGTCTTTTTTAGGAATCATTACATCTAAAAGAATTGCAAAAGGTTTATATTCTTTAGCTTTTTCAATAGCTTCTATACCGTTATAAGCATGAATAACAGAATATCCCGATTTTACTAAATTAACGGTAAATAATTCTGAAGTAGGCAAATCGTCTTCTACAACCAGCACAACAGGTTTGTTTCTTTTTTTGCCGAAATCGTCTCTAAATGTTTTATATTGAGTTTTGCCAATA
>DAHXMB010000161.1:0-7318 GCA_027365695.1 Candidatus Acididesulfobacter sp.
GATACTTTAATTAAAAAATTAAAAATTTATGCCGACGAAAATCATCCGCATGTTGCTCAAAATCCTGTTAAGATCGATGTAAAGGCGATGATTTAAGCTGCATTAATTTAAAAACATATATAATCTTGAAATAATCCATTACGCAAAATGCTTAAAAATAAAAAAACCAGAAATAATCCATTGCAATTGGAATAAATTTCTGGTTTAAATATTTATATTTTATAAATAAAATGCAATAATAATTATCTTTTTGAAAATTGAAATCTTGCTCTTGCGCCTTTTTGACCGTATTTTTTCCTTTCCTTAATTCTTGAATCTCTAGTAAGCATACCTGCTTTTGACAGAGTAATTTTTAATTCAGGATTTAATAAAAGAATCAAATGGGCGATTGCAAGTTTAATAGCGCCTGCCTGACCGTTAAGACCGCCGCCTCTGACATTGACAAAAACATCGTATTTATCTTCAATAGGGAAAAATGCAAGTGATTTTACCGCCATAACTCTCTGATTTTCAATCGGAAAATAATCATCAAATTTTTTTCCGTTTACCGTTATTTTTCCTTTGCCTTCTTTAAATAAAACTCTTGCTATTGAAGTTTTACGTTTTCCGGCTGCCTGTAGTATATTTTTTTTAGCCATCTCTTAAATTACTCCGTGTTTTTATCACTAATTAATTTATTTTAAGATTTATATTTTTATATATTATATATGTTTTTAAATTAATGCAGCTTAAATCATCGCCTTTACATCGATCTTAACAGGATTTTGAGCAACATGCGGATGATTTTCGTCGGCATAAATTTTTAATTTTTTAATTAAAGTATCGGCAAGTTTATTTTTAGGAAGCATTCCTTTTACGGCATGATAAACAGGAAAAGTTGCATCCTTTTTTAACATATCTTTATAATTAAACGTTTTTAAACCGCCGGGATATCCGCTATGGAAATAGTATTGTTTGTCCGTATATTTTTTCCCTGTAACTTTAGCTTTTGCGCTATTAATAACAACTATAAAATCTCCACTGTTAATATAAGGAGCATAACTTGCTTTATCTTTGCCCATTAATTTACCGGCAACAAAACTTGCTAATCTTCCTAAGCTCACATCTTTGGCATCTATTAAAATCCAATCACTTGAAATACTATCACTTTTAGACATTTCTTCCTCCAGTTAAGATAATTAATTATTTTCTTATAATCTTAACTTTTTGTCAAGAACTTTTTTTAACTTTGACTAACTCTCCACAAACATGAACGTTATAAACGGGCATCTTTGAACTTTGCGAGGCATAATATGAAGAAGTCATAATCATATTTAAATAAGCGTTTGCACCGGTTTTTTCTGCTTCCGGTTTAATAATTTCGTCTATCTTTTTATTTATAAGTAAATATTTAAATGACCCCGAATATTTAAAAGTTCGGCAATATGTTCCATAATCTTTTATAATTCTTTTACCTGCAATTTTACGCTTTGTAGAAACTAAAAAATTGTACTTTTTTGTTTGTATTTGTTTTGAAGGAGAAACTGACTTTTTATTGCTTAAATTTTTACTGCAGGCACTAATAATTAGAATAAGTATCAATAAAGTCATCCCCAGTATAAATTTTTTCATATTATATATTTTCTATAATAAATGAGTTGCATTATTTAATTAATTAAATAAATAAATAAATATCAATTTATAAAAATTTATCTACAAGAGTAGTTAATGAATAAAAAGTAGTCAATGAATATTAGATTTAATAATAAATATGTTGAGATTGGAATAAAAACTACGGTAATTTATAATTAAAAAGTCATTGGAAATTTAATTCTATTTTCTTAAATAAAATCTTCTCTGCCGAAATATCATTTAAATTTTTAGATTTCATCATTTTAATAGCACCAAAGCTGCAAATATCTTTGCATAAATTGCATCCTGTGCATAAATAAGGATTAAGTATTATAGCATTGTTTTTATTATTACACGTTAACGCTCCGGTAGGACAAGATTCCCAACAATTAGTACAAAATACACAATTTTTGTTTATTGAAGGCAGCCTAATATCTAATAATACTAAACAATCAGGATTATATTTTATAAAATTAAAAAGTTTAAATCTTTTTTTAAAAAAGAGTTTATTTAATTTTTTATCGTCATTTGACAAAAAAAGTTCATTAAAGGGCAATTCTTCTAACGGAAAATTTTTTGCCAACTTTATCGCATTTTCTTTTATAGTTTTACTGACTTCTTGAAAAAATAGCCTCCTTTGTAAATAATCATCGTTTGGATTATTTTTATCTGATTGAGATAGCGCTTCAGAATTAGAATTTATTTTTGATTTTTTATCTTCATTTTTTTTATTATTGATATTATTAATAATAGATAAAAAATCAAATTTATTATAATCAATAAATTTAATTTTTTCTGAGATGCTCGGATTGCTATCATCTAAAGCAAGCAAACCTGCTAAAATACGGTTTATTTTTTTTATTTTGTTTTTATAAAAAAAATTATAATCGCAAACCTTGCAGTCAGCCGTGATAAAATTAATTTCTTTATTATTTTTTAAATGTTTTATTATATCCGTATTATCTATTTCATTAATGCATGATATGAACTTAATTGAATTTTCGGCAATTAAATTTAATTCTTTCTCAGGAAATAATATATTGCTATTGCTGTTACTATTACTATTACTATTGCTATTTTCGTTATCTAAGTTACCAAAATTATCTGATTTATTTAATTTAGCGCCGCTATTAATATTGAGTTTAGATTTAACTTTGCTGCAGAAGTAATATGTTTTATTTTCGCTTATAAATGCTTTATCCGATATATCAAAAAATTCTTTTGAATCAAACACGAAATTAGGGCAAATATTTATACATAGTTTGCATAAAGAACATTTATCGGATATTTTAATATTAGAATCATTTATTTCAATAGCCTGCTCGGGGCATTTGTTTATACAAACATAGCAGCTTGACATGGGGCTTTTAAGCCTGACGCAATAATCTTCATTGACTATAATGCTATTTTCGCTGCTGTTTATAATCTTATCAATTATTCTTAATAAATTCATATATAGCCTTAAATCACCGTTAGAAATTATTTAAATTGTTTCAGCATATAATAAATACTGGATTCCCGCTTTCGCGGGAATGACGCCCGTCGGGTGAAAAGTTAAATCCCCGCAAAGTCATTCCTGCATATGCAGGTACGGTTTAAAGCCGTCGGTATTTAGACGGCTCATCCATCTAGAAACTAGAAACTAAAAAATAAATTTCTAACGGTGATTTAAGGTATAGTATTATTTCTTGATAAATTTCTCAAGAAAGACTGCTATTTTATCCGATTCGTTTATATTTATCTGAGGTTTATTTAAATTATCAATTAAAACATCTCCGCAAACTAAAATACAGTCATCGTCATCAGCATATTTTAACTGCAATTCAGGATTTAATTCTTTTCTAAAAAGTTCCACTTTAGGAATATTGACATCTTTAAACCCTTCTACTATTAAAATATCGGAGCCGTAAAAAAAATTATGGATTAAATTGTCTATAATATTAATATTTACCCCGCTATCGTTATTATTATGTACATCAAATGCATCAGAGCTTTCAATATCGCTAAAAAAAGTCATAGAATCGTCGGACAGAAGCATAGTAGAAAATGCACCCGCATGTTTGTGTATCCATGAGTCTTTTCCTTTAATATCCGCTTCAAACTTATGGTCAGTATGTTTTATAGAAGAAACTTTATATTTTTTTCCGGCAAGTATTTTTATCAATTTTTCTATAAGAGTTGTCTTTCCGGTTCCTGATTTTGCAATAAATGATACCGCAAAAGGTTTGCGGTCTAAATTATCCTTCATATTAATCATATTAATTGTATTTAATTATATTAAATTTAGGTTTAAATATTTATAGTATAATATTTGCAATATAGTATTTATAATATTAAAAAAGTTTGTTAAAAAACTAAGAATATACGTTTATTAATATAGTTTTAAATACCTATATTTTTATTAATAATTATTATATGTTATATATTTCAAATTCTTTCTTATTAGGTATAGCTTTAAATATTTATATTTTTGAAAATATTTATTATATCATTATAGCTTCTTGCATTGTTAACTTCGAGCCTATAAAGTTTAGCATTTTCAAATCCGGTAATAAAATTATATAAATGAGGTTTAATTAAATTAGCGCCTTTTTTTTCTCCATAAAATACCGCCATTTCTTCAAAAAGTTCCATTAGCTTATCTAAATTTAAATATAAATCAGAGTCTGAATGTTTATTATCAACGGATTTTTGATCAGCTGCATCTAAATATTTATCGTCGATTTTTTGATTATCTGCATTTAAATATTTATATTGTGATTTTTGCTCGTTGTATTTTTTATCTGTATATTTTCTAAAGTCTTGAAAAATCCATGGTTTGCCTATTGCTCCTCTAGCAAACATAATACCGTCTACAGCTGTATTTTCTTTAATTTTGTTTGCCGAAGAAACATCAAAAATATCGCCTGTTGCATAAACAGGTATGGAAAGAGATTTTTTAAGTAAAGCTGTTAGGCTATGGTCGGCTTTACCCGAAAACATTTGCGACCTGGTTCTGGGATGAAAAAATATAGCGTCAACGCCTTCATTTTCTGCTATTTTGCAAGATTCAAGATAATTTTTAGAACTTTCGTCAAACCCGCTCCGTAATTTTATTGTTAAAATATTATCATTTCCGATATTATTTTTTACTTCGGCAATAATTGCCTTAAACTTATCTAAATCTTTTAATACAGCGCTTCCGGCTCCTGTTTTTATAACTTTTTTAGCGGGACATCCGAAATTTATATCTATTGTTTTAAACCCGGACTGAATTGCTTTTTTAGCCGCTAAACCCATAATGTAGGGATCCGAGCCAAAAATTTGTATTCCCGTGTTTGCAGAATGTGAGCCTGAGTATGCCAGTTCTAATGTTGATTTATCGTTATTTATATAACCTATTGCGCTTATCATTTCAGTAAAGCAAAATGAGGCGCCGTATTTCAAAGCTATTTTTCTGAAAGGATAGCCCGTAATTCCAGCCATAGGAGCTAAAATATAATCCCCTATGATATAAGGTTTACTCATAATTTAACATTATATATTAGATATATCAGGCTATGATAAAATAAAATTTTATCACTTTATTACAGCCATAATAGAGCTAAATTCTTTTAATAGATAAAATAATTTAATTTATCGTTTTAAATAATCTTAAACCTTAAATCTTAAACCCACATAGAAATATTAATTAACTTCCAATTAGCCTACACTCTTAGTCCTTCCCGCAAGAGAAAGGAAGTTATAAAAGTAATTATTTTCTATCGCAGAATTAAGGAATAACAAATCCAAAAAAATTAACCGTTTTATCAATCAATTATTACAATTATTAACCGTTAAAAATTTTATCGGAAGGAAAAATAGCCGATGCATAATGTAAATATTTAATAAATTCCTGCTTGGTAGGAGGTTTTTTAACTCCAATATTAAATATTTTTCTTTTTTTTTCATACCATTTATTAAAATCTTCTTCCGATATATCTTCAACTTCTATCAATAGTTGTTGTATTATACTATCTTCGTTTTCATTTTTCATATTTTTAACCTTATTTTATCTCTAATTTTACATGAAAAACTTGCAAACTACTTAATACTCAAAATTGCCGATACAAAATTATTTTTTAGTTTCTATCTAGTATCTAGATGGATGAGCCGTCTAAATGCCAACGGCTTTAAAGCGTACCTGCCAGCGCAGGAATGACTTGGCGGATATTTAAGTTTTTACCCGACGGATGTCATTCCCGCATATGCGGGAATCTAATGTTCCATATAACTTTAAAGCTATTTTAAAGACTTATATCGGCAATTTTGAGTAATATATTGTATTTAAAATCTTCTTTTTTATCTCCAATTTGACCTTGAAAACTGAGGAATATCTTCAAAATCACCTCTTATCGCATAACCTTCATTAATATTATACACTTCAAATTCACTATCAATAACAAAAGAATATATATTGCCTTTCAAAAATTCATCTTTATATTTTAAGCATTTTACTCCCTGGCGTATAATAGCGGATAATATACCGGAGCCTGCAATATCGCCTAAAAGAATAGCTCCTACTAAAACTTCTCCGTCATAAACTAATTTTCTGTAAATAGTTTCACCTTCCTGATGTATAAATACGGTTTGGGAAGGATTGTTAGGATTTGTAAGACCTATTGTGACAATGGGCAATCCGTATATTTCAACCGAATTAAGCCCCATTCCTCCGTAATATTCCCTGTAAATTCCAGCCATATTTGTTCCCGCAACCCTCCCCTGCTCACATGCAAGAGGGACTATAGCAATTATATTTGGTTTTTTATTTAAAATATCATATGATACTATCGCATCGCCGCCGGCATATACATCTTTGATATTAGTCATCATAGTTTTATCCACTATTATTCCCCTATCAATTGTAATGCCGCTGCCTTCAAGAAATCCTACATTAGGTCTGACGCCTATTGCTACAATAACAATATCGGCAACAAGTTCTCTGCCGCTTTTCATTATAACACTCGTAGGATTACCTGCCTCGTCTATATTAATTTTAACGACGGTGTCGTTAGTAGCCGTGTCAATGCCGTTTTCATTTAATTTTTTAGCCGTAATGTTTCCGGAAATTTCATCAAGGGCTAAACCTAAAACTCGCGGAAGAAGTTCAGCAATAGTAACATGCATATCAAGAGCCCTTAAACCTTCGGACGCCTTTAAACCTATTAATCCGCCGCCGATAACTATAGCTTCTTTATGTTTAGCTAATTTTGCACCTTTTTCCATTTTTTTTGCATCATCATATTTAGTAAAAGTTCCCATCATCGGAGAATCAGCGTTAAATCCTTCAATCGGCGGCACAAACGGCGCACCTCCGGGTCCAATGAATAATTTATCATATTCAAGAGAAGTATTGTCGTCTAACTCAACTTTTTTGCGGGTCGTGTCAACAGATATAACTTTTTTGCCAAACAGTGTTTTATAATTATTTTTTTCATAATAATCATCATCTTTGTACCATATAGTTTCATCTGTTGTTTTGCCCTCCAAATAGTATGAAATCAAAGGTCTTGCATAAGCTTTATAAGATTCGTCGGATATTATCGTAATTTCCCCAGTTTTATCAAATCTTCTTATCGCATCTGCGCATGAAAGACCTGAATAAGAATTGCCCACTATTACATATTTCATTTTTATCCCCTTCTTCGTAATTTATTTTTAATTTAATTAATAGTATTTAATTTAATTG
>DAHXMB010000172.1:0-6121 GCA_027365695.1 Candidatus Acididesulfobacter sp.
TATTATAGATTTTATCCCTGATAAAAACCCTTATTCTTTTAAACAAGCCATTAAAAAAGCTTACGAAATTGCTCCGGATAAGATTAATAAAGCAGATATATCTTTTTTTGAAGACTTGTAGAAAAAAAAGAGAAAAATAAATAAAGTAAAGCATTTAACCTATCTGATTTATTTATTTTCTTACTCCCGCCTGCATTTTGCCGATTTTACTCTTCATAAAAATCAATTTTGCAAACTTAATCATAGAAGATATAGAATAGTGAAGATATATAATAGTTGAGATATAAAACAAATGAATGACAAAATAAAGTGGTCTGATTTATTTATCTCCTCACTGCTGGTCACTGCCGGCTGAATCTGTACGCAAATTCAAATTAAATTAACATGTCGTGATTTTCGGCTTTTTTGTATTCTATATAAATATCTATAGTTTTATAAAGGCAGAGATTTATAGCTGTACATTTTTTCAACCCAACTTCACCACTCTAACCTTAAAAATTCATAAAATACCCCTAAATCAACCAATAATAAACGAACTTATGCGAGTTTGCGGGTGTTTTTTATGTAAATTACGTTTGTAGTCCCCCATATATATATTATTTACTTGACATAAGATATTTATATGATATAATAATTATATTTATTAATTACTTAATTACTGTTGATTAATAATATTTTATATTTATTAATTACTTAATTACTGTTGATTAATAATATTTTTATTTATTGTCTCCCGCATATCCTGCAATTTTATTTCAAATTTTTATTTAAAAATATCGTGTAGTCCCCATAGAAAAAATGAGATATAGGAATATAAACAGTTTTTGGACTTTAATGGTGAAGTTGGGTTAAGAGAAAAACATTGGCAAAATACGCCTGATTTTTGGGAAAATTTTTTCAGAAGAGCTAAAAAATACCGCATTGACGCAAATAGCTACGAAATAATGAAATATTATAAAGACCCGGAAAATTCGCAATCATAAAGAAATCGCAAAAAGGAACATTAAGATGAATAAAAATGGCAACTATTTTGTTGCTGTTCCTCTAATCAATAATGAGGGCAGGACTTTTTTTATTGACAGTTTATATATTTATTAAGTATAATTAATTAACATTTCTGTTAACTAATTATACTTAATATTTCAATGCGGATTATTTTTTATATAAACTATTAAATTATATATATCATATCAATATGAGCTATTTAAAATTAAAAGAAATAAAAAAACTATATTTTGGATATAATGAAATTGCCAGAGTGTTAAATATCTCGTCAGATTCGGCTAAAGTAAGCGCTGTAAGACTTACAAAAAAAGGGATTATAGCAAGGGTCAAAAGAGGTCAGTATGTTTTAAGAGATAAATTGGAGATAATGGATAGAAAGGAAAAATTTATTATTGCCAATATTATACAAACGCCGTCATATATATCTTTAATGACTGCCCTCGACTATTATGAAATTACAACGCAAATGCAAAAAGACTTTATTGAATCTATTTGCGTCAATAGAACAAAAGTAATAGAAGTAGAAAATAATGTTTTTAATTATTCTAAAATAAAAAAGGAACTCTATTTTGGATTTATAAAAAAAGAAGAATTTTTTATAGCTACTCCGGAAAAAGCCTTTTTAGATGCTTTTTATTTATATTCTATTAAAAAATATAATTTTGATTTATCTTCTATTGATTTTGACAAATTAGATAAAAAACTTTTAAAAAATTTAATAAAAAAATATCCTTATTATATGCAAAAACTATATGAACATTTTTGAGAAACACGAGGTTTTTGAAATAGAAGTTTTAAATGAGCTTAAAAACGCTAATCTTTTAAATTCTGTTGTTTTTGTTGGCGGAACAATGCTGCGCTTATGCTATGATTTAAATCGCTATTCAATGGATATTGATTTCTGGTTTATTCGTACGGTTAATTATAGCGATTACTTTTTAAAATTAAAGAAAAAACTTATCGCGCTATATGAGCTAACAGATGCCAAAGAAAAATTAAATACTTTATTAGTGGAGCTTCGTTCGCCGCTTTATCCTAAAAAATTAAAAATAGAAATGAGAAAAGGTGTCGTGGATTGCGATTATAATGAAAAAATTGCATTTTCTCAATATAGTAATATCCAGATAATACTTAGAGTCATTACTTTGGAAGAAGCAATGAAAAATAAGATTAAAGCTGCGATAAACAGAAAGGAAATAAGAGATTTTTACGATATTGAATTTTTATTAAGAAAAGGCATCGATTTTAGTCCCGATAAAGAAAAACTTATTATGCTTAGAGAAATTGCGCTTGATTTTAAAGAAAAAGATTTCAAGGTGATTCTTGGTTCGGTTTTAGAGGCAAAAATGCGAAAATACTATATAGATAACAAATTTGATTACCTCATTAAAAAGATAAATGAAGAACTCTCATTTTAATGAGCCTTTTATTATTAAATTAGATGAAAATCATCTTCAAGAAGAAGCAAGATATTATATCTTGCAAGACTTAATTTAACATAATTTAACATATCCGATTTATTTATTATTTATTCCAATATAACTGAAAGATATGAAATAACGCTTGAGCAGTTATCCTTAATTAATTTTAATATAGACTATTCCTAATGGGTGAGAGGATAAAATTCCTCAAAGTCATCCCGCGCAGGCGGTAATCCAGAACTATAAATCTCTATCGGCAATTTGGGTAAAATAAAAATTGTTGAGAATATCCAACAAATTTGCTATTATCTTGTATTAACACCAATACAATTTTAAAATTAAAAAAAAATTATAAGTTATAAATTATTGACCGACAACTAATTCACTTAAATATAATAACTAAATAAACCATTATTATATATAATATATAATATATAATAATAAAAATGTATAATGAAAGTGAAAGGCGTAAAAAGAATATGTTAAATTGCCTTGAATATCTAACAGGACGATTTATCACGCTTATTTCCAATTTCAATATTGAATACGGGAGATATTTTTTTGATTTAGGGGATTTTAATGATAAATCAATAGGGATATTAGGACCAAAAGGTGTAGGAAAACAACCTTTTTGCTTCAATATTAATTTATGAACATTCTTTTAACTGGCGGCTCAGGTTTCGTCGGATACTATGTAAAGCAAGCACTCTCTCAATTTCATACTTGTGTTCCGTTAGCCGACGAAAGAGGCACAATTGATTTAAAGGACATCAATAGGATAAAATCTTTTTTATCGTCAAATATTAAATCTATTAAATCTATTAAATCTAATCAATCTAATATATCTAATAATGTATATAATGTAAAATCTGCTATAACATCTAAAAATATTTTACCCGATAAAAATTCAGACGATATAACATCAAATGATGTTATAATTACCTCATTATTTAATACGAATACGCCATTGCATACTGCCTATGCTTTAAATAATAATCTTAGCGAAAATAAATTTAATATTACATCATCACGCAACACTCTACCGCGTGACGCTATTTTTGATGCCGTAATCCATTTAGCCGCTCAAAGTTTTGTGCCTGAGTCTTTTAAAAATCCTCTTGAAACTTTTGACGTTAATTTCACGGGCACTTATAACTTATTTAGCGCTTTAAAAGAATACGGTTTTCACGGTAAAATCCTTTATATAAGTTCAGGCGATATTTACGGTCTTGTCAGCGAAGATAAACTTCCTATAACGGAGGATTGTCCTTTAAAACCCAGAAATCCTTATGCGGTAAGTAAAGTTGCGGCTGAAGCGCTGTGTTGTCAGTGGTCTATAACCGAAGATATAGAAATTGTAATAGCAAGACCTTTTAATCATATAGGACCGAATCAAAGCGAAAGATTTGCCGTATCAAGTTTTGCAAAGCAGATAGCCGAAATTGAGCTTGGTTTAAGAAAACCTGTGCTTAACACCGGAAATATTGATATAACAAGAGATTTTTTAGATGTAAGAGATGTAGCTGACGCTTATAAATTATTATTGGAAAAAGGAATAAATTGCAAGGAACAAGAAACAGAAACTAATATAGAAACAAAATCAAGCGTAAAAGCATCAGCAAAAACAAATGTATTCAAAGAAGTTAATGCATTAACAAAAGTAAAGGCATTAACAAAAAAAGATGCAGGAGAAATAAAAAATATTGAAAATTATTGCCCCTATGCTTACAATGTATGTTCAGGAACTGAAACCTCAATCCGCTCAATAATCAATATAATGTTCGAAATAACAGGCGTTGACGCTAAAATAGAAATTGATAAAAATAAATTAAGACCAAACGAACAAAAAAGAGTATACGGCAGCAATGAAAAGATAAAGAATATGACAGGCTGGGAGCCAAAAATACCGCTTAAACAAAGTATGGCGGACATCCTAAATTACTGGAAAGAAAAACTAAAAAATTGAATTAGTTTAATTATAATAAATAAAACCTTAATCCTGCAATAGAAACTATCTATTGCATCCAAATGTCATGTAATACTGGATTCCCGCTTTCGCGGGAGTGACACCCGATGGGTTAAAAATAAAATAATGAAAATACAATAAAAAATAGGTAAATTATCGTAAATAAATTATAAATTAAATTAATGCTGGTATCGTAAATAAATTATAAATTAAATTAATTTTTTATTTATATACCTAAATATAGAGAATAAATATAAAAAACGGAGGAATTAAATTATGATGGCAAAAACTGCGCTTATAACGGGTATAACGGGACAGGACGGCGCATACCTTTCCAAGTTCTTGCTTGAAAAAGGCTACAATGTTTACGGATTTCTTGCAAGGAGAGGCTCTGATACATTATGGAGATTGAGATATTTAAATATATTAGATGATGTTAAAATCATTGACGGAGATATCCTTGATTTATCTTCTTTAATAAGAGCTTTAGAGTTATCAAAAGCAGATGAAGTATATAATTTAGCCGCGCAAAGTTTTGTCGGCACTTCTTGGCAGCAGCCTATACTTACCGCTCAAGTAACAGGTTTTTCAGTTATAAATGTTCTTGAGGCTATAAGACTTGTAAATAATAAAATTAAGTTTTATCAGGCTTCAACATCTGAAATGTTCGGTAAAACCGTCGAAACGATTCAGTGCGAAAACACCGTATTTCATCCCAGAAGCCCGTATGGAGTGGCTAAACTCTTCGGACATTACATTACTATTAATTACAGAGAAAGTTTTAATATATTTGGATCGGCGGGGATACTCTTTAATCATGAATCTCCAATAAGAGGAATTGAATTTGTGACAAGAAAAGTAACTGATGCTGCTTCTAAAATAAAATACGGTAAACAATCTAAATTGTATCTTGGCAACATAGATGCTCAAAGAGACTGGGGATATGCTAAAGATTATGTTGAAGCGATGTGGCTTATGCTGCAGCAAGATACGCCGGACGACTTTGTTATTGCAACAGGCAAAACTTCATCGGTTCGCGAAATGTGCGACATAGCATTTTCTTATTTAGGTCTTAATTATCAGGATTATGTTGAAATAGACCCAAAGCTATATAGACCTGCAGAAGTAGAAAGACTGCTCGGCAGTCCTAAAAAAGCCAAAGAAAAATTAGGCTGGGAGTCTAAAACTTCAATGAAAGAATTAATAGAGCTTATGGTTGAAGCGGATATGGAAAGGGTAAAGGTATAATAATTAGCCGGAGTTTTGATTAAAAAATAACATAATATAACATAATATATATTACACCATAAAATAGTTTTAAACATAAAAAATATTGACCTAATCCTGCAATAGAAAATATTTGGATGTTTCAAAGTTAATAAATATTAGATTCCCGCCTATGCAAGAATGACGCCTTAATGGTAAGCAGGCAAATCCTCGTAAGTCATTCCTGCGAAAGCAGGAATTCAGAATAAAAATTTATAATACAGGATTAAGGTAATCTAAAATGCAAAATATATTGCTTTGTATCCGAATAAAATAATATAAAATAATATAAAATAAGATGAAATAATATGAATAATACAGCGGTTTTAATATTTTCGTGCCCCGATAAAAAGGGCATTGTAGCCTCAGTTTCCAAAGTTCTTTTTGACAGTGGAACTAATATAATTGAATCAAATCAGCATTCGGCAAAATCGCTAACCCCTCATTTTTTTATGAGAATAGT
>DAHXMB010000136.1:0-4714 GCA_027365695.1 Candidatus Acididesulfobacter sp.
ACCCTTTTAATGCTTTTTTTGAAAAACTATCAAATATTATTGCCTGAACCGTTAAGGAAAAATAGCACATCCCAAAACCCGCAGTATTAATGAGCATACAATAAATTGACTAAGTTTATATTTTGTGGTAATATGATGATATGATATGATTAATATGGTTAAAAAAAATACTTATAACGAAAAATATGTTAGCTTTGGCAACAGAGGAAAGGATAGCACTTCCAACATGGTTTTATGCTGAGCATCTATCTAAGGATAAGATAAAAGTGCATCAAAATAAACTATTAAACCTTAATGATTATAAGGAATTTCTTATACAGAAAGAATTTAACGGGGTAAATATCACATTATCATGCGCTGAATTAGCTATATTGGAAGTTTTACAGTTAGTACCGAAAGAACAAGATTTTACCGAGGCTGCTCAACTTATGGAGAGTTTGCCGTATTTACGTCCAAGCAAAGTGCAGGCATTATTAGAGAAATGCACTTCAATAAAAGCTAAAAGACTGTATTTGTATCTTGCGTCAAAATATAACCATAATTGGCTAAAAAAACTTGATCCTGCAAAATTAGATTTGGGTAAAGGTAAAAGAATGATAGTCAAAGGTGGGACGTATGACCCAAAATTTCAAATAACCGTACCTGTAATAAATGGGGAATAATTTTGATATCCAAAGATTATCTGGTTCAGGTTGAGCTTTTATTGAAGATATTACCGATAGTAAATAAATTTGACTGTTTCGCTTTGAAAGGCGGCACGGCAATTAATTTATTTTTTCGCAATATGCCGCGTTTGAGTGTCGATATTGACTTGGTATATTTGCCCATCGATAATAGAGCCTCTACCTTTATAAATATTAATAAATCGCTTGAAGAAATGTCTGCCGAGATTTCTAAAGTGAATGGTTTAAAAGCTTCCTTGCAGTTTAATAAACAAAAAATTGGAAAAATTTTAGTATCGGATTCTTCAGCCCAAATTATTATAGAGCCAAATTATATCATCAGGGGAGCCGTTTATAACTGCGTTGAGAAAACGTTATGTCCTGCCGCTATTGACAGGTTTGGCTATGAATATGATATGCGAATAGTTTCATCTGCTGATTTATTTGCCGGGAAAATATGCGCTGCTTTAGATAGAAAACATCCAAGAGATTTATTTGATATTAAGCTATTATTGGAAGAGAACGGTGTAGACGAAGAGCTTATAAATGCTGCAGTTGTATATTTGGCATGTTCCAAACGCCCAATTCATGAGCTGCTTACCGAAAATTATAATTTTACCGAATTTGACTCGGCTTATAATGAAAAATTTACCGGTATGACAGAAGTAGAGATATTGCCTGAAGATTTGAAAAAAGTCAGATTGGATTTAATAAAAATAATTCTCTCATCTTTAAACCATGCTCATAAACAATTTCTGCTTTCCGTTACTGAAGGTAACCTGAATTGGAAATTAATAAATATTCCTAATGTAGAACGTTTTCCCGGTATTCTATGGAAGATAGAAAATATTAAAAAGCTTATCGCAAAAAATCCCGACAAGTATAAGCAAACGGTTAATTCTATAAAGGAGGTATTGGAGATCAAGTAAAAGAGGTGTTTATTATCTTCATATAGTTTCTAGTATAACTGGAAATTATTGTTAAAATATAAACTAAACTACCATTCAATACAGAAATAAAAAACTCATACGGTGCGCATATCTTGGAGATTTTACGGTTTTCGCAATAGAGGTCTTACCAAGCATCATTAACTTTAACTTTATTGTGAGTTAAGGTGTTTTTTTGCAATCAAAAATTCCTCACTTTTGCAAAATAAATTTCCCCTATATAATCAGTTAATTTTCATTGTTTATTTAATAAATTTTTTACCGTTTAAATTTTCTTTAAATCATTTTTTATTTTTTTTCTATAAAAAAAGATATAGCTTACGATTTAAAAGTTAATATAGCGGATATATTTATTAACCCTCAATATGTCAATTACTTGAATTAATTCTGATATCTATCATTTTTCTTGTTTTTTTATTATAGCTGGCAGCAGCATTATTAATAGTTTTATAATGGTTTACCCTTTTAACGCTTTTTTTGAAAAAATATCAAATATTATTGCTTGAGCTGTCAGTGAAAAAAGAACCGTAATAAAAACATAAGTAATTATCGTGGACCTCATATATAAATTTAATGGCAATGACAGCGCCATCGCAATCGGCAATGCCCCTCTTAAACCGCCAAAAACAAGAAATCTTTTATACTGTTTATTTAATTTTATACTTTTTGAAAATATTTTAAACTTATTTTGAATTTTGTTTATCATAGGCGAAAACAAATATATCGCAATGAATCGCGATAATATTACAATTATTATAATAAATATAGAAATTATCCATAAATTTAAAATTTTAAACAAATTCATTTCTATTCCTATGATTAAAAATAAAATAGAATTAATTACAAAAGTCATATATTCAATAACAACTGGGAAAACTTCCAATGTATGACTTGAGACTTTTTTCTTAAACCCGTAATTTACAAGAACTATTCCGCCAAATATAATCGCCATAATAAAAGATACATTTAAATAATATGCTATTATTAAAGATACATAAGCCAAAAGAAGGGATATCATAATTTCGGTTAAATAATCCACTGTAAGAGACAATATAAACGATACTAAATAACCGAGTAAAACTCCCAATATAGAACCTCCTAACGCTTCATACAAAAACTGCAATGTTGAAGTTCCGATTATTCCAAAAATATATTTGAAGATATTTAAAACATCACCTTTTAAAAAAATTAATCCTGCATTGTGCAAGTTTAAACCTAAAAAAACTTCGAATAAAACAAGGCTTATTCCGTCATTAAATAAACTTTCGCCTTCTAAAACTGTTTTAATACCGTCGCCAAAGCTATAGCCGCTATTATTGCTATCATTATCGTTATAATTATTATTATAACCTAATTTTTTTATTATCTTATTTTTCAATAAAGCAAGTATTGAAATAGGGTCTGTAGGAGTTATAATAGCGCCAAAAATTAAGGATTGTTTTAACGGAAAATCTAAAATGAAATGAAATGAAACGCCTATAAAAATTGCGGAAAAAATCGTTCCGAATATCGATAATATACTTATAGGCAGAGCATTGGCTATCAAAGGACCAATTTTAATGTTAACAGCCCCTTCAAAAATAATAATAGGAAGAAATACATAATATATTAAAGAAGGCGTTATCTTTAAATATGGAAAAATATGAAAAATACCTACAACAAGACCTATCAAGACAAGCATTGAAGTATAAGGAATTTTCAAATAATTTGTTAAAATTCCTCCGATAGAAGCAATTGAAAGTAAAATTATTGCAGTAATTACTATATAGTGGCTTCCATGCATAATATTTTATTTTACAATAATAATTAGTAATTATTTATCAAAATTATATCATAAAAACATTATTTGACATACTCCTCATGCCTAAAGGCAGGGAATTCTGATTTGACTTCATCAACATTATAATTAGTAATAGCAATAGATATAACAAATGAAATCAACGCTATAATTCCATAAAATACAAAAGCATCGCTTAATTTAAAACTACTGGCTATAGACCCGCCTATAGGCGCAGCTATAGAGCCAATGCCAAATCCTGCGAAAAAAAATATTCCGTAAGCTGTGGACCTGTAATATTCTTTGGCATTTCTACTTATTAAAAGGTTTGATATAGGATTTATAGAAAAATCAAATGCTGAAAAAAGCAGTATAGAAAGAAATAAAATTAAACCTCCCGTAAAACCTGAAATTAAAATGAATATTCCCGATATTAAAACTAAAACGGAAAATACCCTGTTCGGTTTATATCTTTTTGTAATATAAGTGCTTGAATATTGAAATAAAACTCCGACTAATAATGCTACCGTCACATAAAAACTGCCTGCCGCAACAGTTTGATTATGAAAAAATAAAAAATTTTTCAATTCTATTCCAGTGTAAGCCGGCAAAAATGAAAATACGCCTTGAAAAACAAAACCGTTTAAAAATTCAACTATAAAAATAAATACTATATTCCTGTGAAAAAAGTCATTAAAGAAACTTTTAATATTTGCAAGTAAATTGGCATTTTTGCTTTCTGAATAATTTTCATAGTTATTATCACTATTTGAATTTATCTCATTTATATTTATATTATTATTTGAATTATTGTTTCTATTATTGTTTGAATTTATATTATTTATAGTATTGTTTCTATTTATATTATTTAAATTATTGTTTCTATTATTAACATTTTCTATTTTGTTTGACTCAATTTTTACAAAAAAAGAGTAAACAAATATAAATAAAAAAATCAAACCCAATACTAAATAAGGCGCATTATAACCGTAATAGTAGCCTAAAAATCCTGCAAATGCGGCGCTTAATGCTACCCCTAATGTTCCTGCTATCCCATGAATAGCAAAGCCCCTTAACTTATCAGTTTTCACAAAAGACATAATACTTAAACCGACAGGGTGATAAATACTCCCGATTAAACCCATTAATATAATAAAAACAGCGAAAATATAAAAATTTCCGGATAAAGCTGCTAAAAATGCACTTAACGACATTCCAATTAAATAAACCTTAAGCTTGTCCCATTTTTTTTGCCACGTTGCGATACTTACATTCCCCGCAATTTTAATTCTTTTAAAGGAAAAATTTCATGTGAGCTTTGCAACTCT
>DAHXMB010000183.1:0-6334 GCA_027365695.1 Candidatus Acididesulfobacter sp.
TTTGCAAAAACAAATATACCTATATCTAAAGATATAATAGAAAATATTCTCCTAAAAGGTTCAAAAGCTCAGGATAACTTGAGAGCTTTTAATATTGGACTAAATTTATAAAATACAATCATACTAAAGCTATTTCAACTAATCCCATTTAAAATTGTAAATCTTGTGATATAATTTAAAATATGGATGAAAAAATTAAAGAATCTGTTTTACAATATAAAGATAGTTTTGCTTTTAATTTAGCAATTAACGAATTCTATCATTTTTATGAGGATAAAAAAGACGAAGCGCTCATACATCTTAAAAATAAAAAAATAAATAATTGTATAAAATGCAAACTTAGCGAAAGAAGAAATATGATAGTATTCGGCGAGGGTAGCCCCGACTCCGAATTAATGTTTATAGGAGAAGCGCCGGGCGCAGACGAAGACAAAACAGGAAAGCCTTTTGTGGGAAGAGCAGGTCAATTATTAACCAAAATTATTGAATCCATTAATCTTAAGCGAGAAAATGTGTATATAGCAAACATTGTAAAATGCAGACCCCCTGAAAATCGTAATCCGGAACCGGATGAAATTTCAAGCTGCAGCTTATTTTTAAAAGAACAGATTGATATAATAAAACCTAAAATCATATGTACTCTCGGAAAATTTTCAACGATGTTTATTTTTAATGAAATTAATAATATCGGTGGCGGAAAAAATTTTGAATTTGAAAAAATCGGCAGTCACAGAGGTAAAATTTATAATTATAAAGGTGTAAAAGTTATACCTACTTATCACCCGTCTTATTTACTTAGAAATCCGTCGGCAAAAAAAGATGTTTGGGAAGATATGAAATTAATAAGAAGCTTATTGTTAAATTAAGTTAAATTAATTTATGTTCATTTCCTAAATATGAGATATACTAATAATATGTAATAATCAATATAATATAATATCCCAAAATTGTCGATAGAGATTATTAATAGTGCTTTAATGTTTTAAAAAGATTAGATGAGCCGTCTAAATACCGACGGCTTTAAACCGTACCTGCCTGCGCAGGAATGACGCCGAACGGGTGACACGATAAATCTTCGCAAAGTCATTCCCGCGTGAGCGGGAATCCAGAATAAAATTTTCTATCTGCAATTTTGGGATATTATATTATAGATAGTTAGCTGCTTTTTGCAAAATTGAATTTGCGGTATACTAATATGAGATATAATATTAATCATTGAAATTAATAATTAATAATTAATAATTATATTGCATTAGTACAAAACTTAATGTTATTTAAATAAATATTATGGAAACTATAGCATACATTTTAGTAATTTTTGCTTTTGCGTTAATTGCGACTGAGTTTTTTGTGTTTTCATATGGAGCTTTAACGTCAATCAGCGCTATTTTATTTGTTATAGCAACAATTGTTATATTTATGTTTTCGCCTGTTGTTCCGGGTTTTTTTATTGATATAATTTTACCTTCTTATGTAACATTGTTTATATTTATAATCATATTTATAATTTTGGGATACAAAGCTAATAAAACAAAGGTGAAATCATCAATAGACGGTATAATAAACTCTATTGCTTTTGTAACGGCAGATATACCCGATAATGGTTTTGGGCAAATAAATTTAAACGGCGAGATATGGGCGGCTTATTCAGACGGTCCTATTGAAAAAGGCAAAAAAGTCGTTATAGTAGAAGGTCCGCACTCTTTATCCGTTTCCGACAAAGATTCTTTAAAATTAAAAGTAAAGCCAAGCAGTTAAATACACCCCCCATCCGGAGCTTAATTTGTATAGTTATATAATCGGTAGTAAACAGTTTAATCAATAATAATATGCAGTTTTAATAATATGCTAAATTAATTTGGAGGCTATATGCAAGGTTTTGGAGTTTTATTCATAGCGGTTGTTATAATCGTTGCGATTATGATTATTCTGTATGCCGTAAGAATTATAACGGAATATGACAGAGCTGTTATATTCAGGCTCGGCAGGGCAATTGCGGTTAAAGGTCCAGGGATGATATTGCTGTGGCCTATTATTGACAGAATGGTTAGAGTCAGTTTAAGAATAATTACCTTTGAGGTTCCTTCCCAGGATGTAATAACAAAAGATAATGTTACCTTAAAGATATCTGCGGTGGTTTATTTTAAAATAGTAGATCCGCTTAATGCCGTAGTTCAGGTATCAGATTATTACAATGCAATTTCTCAACTTGCCCAAACAAGTTTAAGAAGCATCTGCGGCGAAGCCGAACTTGATAAACTTTTGGCGGAACGGGAAAAAATAAATTCAGAGATACAGGAAATATTAGATAAACATACCGGTCCTTGGGGTATTAAAATTACTATAGTAGAGTTAAAACAGATTGATATGCCGCAGGATATGCAAAGAGCTATGGCAAGACAGGCGGAAGCCGAAAGAGACAGAAGGGCAAAAATAATCAACGCCGACGGAGAATTTCAAGCAGCTCAAAGATTAAGCGACGCAGCCAAGATTATTGCGGAAAATCCGATGGCGCTTCAGCTAAGGTATCTTCAAACGCTGAACGAAATATCTTCAACCAACAATACGACGATGATAATGCCTATTCCTTTGGATATTATCAGAGAGATAGGTAAAAGCTTTAACGGCGGCAATGCGGGTAATAATATTTCTCAACCGAGTCAGCCATAATCGTAATTTTCAAAATATAATAATACTATAATACAATGTTTATCGGCAGCAGCAATGTAATCGATAAAAGCTAATACAAATGCAAATGCGAATACCGCAAGTAATGTATTAACCAAAAAAAATAATTAAGGAGGTATTAATTATGGAACTTGCTATGGTAGGTTTAGGAAAAATGGGTATTAATATGGTTTTTAGACTTTTAGAAGACGGGCATAAGGTAGTTGTTTTTAATAGAACCAAGTCTAAAGAAGAACCTGTGAAAAACAAAGGCGCTGTCGGTTCCGATTCAATTGAGGAATTAGTTTCAAAACTATCAAGCCCAAGAATAGTATGGCTTATGGTACCTTCGGGAGAAACTACCGATTTAATGCTTGAAGAAGTATCTAAATATATTGAAAAAGGCGATATCGTGATTGATGGAGGCAATTCGTACTATAAAGATTCAATAAGAAGGTATAATATGCTTAAAGAAAAAGGAATGAATTTTCTTGATGCAGGCACAAGCGGAGGCATATGGGGATTAAAAGAAGGCTACTGTTCGATGATAGGAGGCGAAAAAGAAATTTTTGACCATTGCGAGCCTATATTTAAAACTCTGGCTCCGGAGAACGGATATTTATATTGCGGAAAATCCGGTGCGGGGCACTATGTCAAGATGGTTCACAATGCTATAGAATACGGAATGATGGAAGCTTACGCGGAAGGTTTTGAAATATTAAAATCAAGTAATTTCAATGTTAATTTGACGGATGTCACTGAATTGTGGAAACATGGTTCTGTTGTCAGGTCATGGCTTTTAGACCTTGCCCATAATGCTTTTAGATTAGATCCTGAGCTTGAAAATCTTAAACCTATAGTTGACGACTCCGGAGAAGGAAGATGGACATTAAAAGAAGCTATAGACAATGCGGTTCCAGCCCCTGTGCTTGCGGAATCCGTATTTGCAAGATTCAGGTCAAGACAGGAAAATTCTTTTGCCAATAGAGTGCTTGCAGCCTTAAGGCATCAGTTTGGCGGACATCCTGTTCATTAAAATAATACAAGTTTAAAATTAAAATGTGAGGTTTATTATGTATGTAGACGTCAGTTTAACCATTGAAGACGGGATGATTCATTATCCGAAAGACCCGGAAGTTATCATAAAGCAATTTTCAAGTATTAAAAACGGTGATACTGCAAATAATACTCATCTTTCTTTCGGAACACATACGGGAACGCATATAGATGCTCCGCGTCATTTTTACGAGGACGGAATAGGAATAGATAAAATAAAATTGGAAATATTTATAGGGGAATGTTTAGTTATAGAGGTTCCCGAAAAGTATGAGGCGATAACGGAAGATTTTCTTAAAATGCAGAATATTAATAAAAGTAGCAGAATATTATTTAAAACAAAAAATTCTAAAATTATATCGAGAGATAAAAAATTTCATGAAGATTATGTGTATGTGGCAAGCGATGCCGCAAAGTATATGGTTGAAAAAGGCGTTATTCTCGTCGGAGTAGATTATCTTTCGGTAGAAGGTTTCGGCAAAGGACATGAAACTCACAGAACGCTTTTAGGCGCCGGCATTGTTATTATAGAAGGTCTATATTTAGAGCAAGTTGAACCCGGCAGTTATAAACTTACCGCTTTTCCTATTAAAATTAAGGATTCGGACGGAGCGCCCGCGCGAGTTATTTTAGAAAAATAAATAAAAAATATTTATAAAAAATATAAATTAGGAGCATAGAAATGGCAGAACTTAATCCATTCGGTATTACAATATTCGGCGCCAGCGGAGATTTAGCCCATATTAAAATTTTTCCGGCTTTATATAGTTTATGGGATGAAGGTTTTTTTCCGAAAGATTTTTTTGTAACGGGTTTTGCAAGAACTAAAATGGATGATAATCAATTTAGGAAAACAATTTATGATTCAGTAAATATTCATTGCAGAAAAAAGCCGATAGACGCCAAACATTTTAAAGATTTCTCCAAACATATATATTATCTTCCCTCTAATTATGACGACAATAAAAGCTATAAATCGTTAAAGACATTCATTGAAGCAAAGTCGGTAGAATATAATATGCCCAAAAATTTCATATTTTATCTTTCTACTCCTCCAAATGTTTATGAATCTATTGTTGAGGGCATAGAAAATTCAGAACTTGCTTCAGATAATTATCAAGGCGACGGGTTTTCTAGAATAGTTGTAGAGAAACCTTTCGGTTATGATTATGACAGCGCAAAGAAGTTAAACGATAAAATTTTATCAGTATTTCAAGAAAAACAGGTGTATAGAATAGACCATTATCTTGGAAAAGAAACCGTGCAGAATATTCTTGCGTTTAGATTTGCCAATGCGATATTTGAACCTGTCTGGAATAATAAATATATTGACCATATTCAAATTTCTGCATTAGAATCTATAGGCGTGGGATTAAGAGGCGGTTATTTTAATAATTCAGGAGTAATAAGAGATATGATGCAAAATCATATGATGCAGCTTTTGTCGTTAGTTGCTACCGAGCCGCCTGCTTTTTTTGACGCAGATGATTTAAGGAATGAAAAAATTAAATTATTAAAAAGCATAAGGCGTTTCACTATCAACGATGTTAAAAATTATGTCGTGCGGGGTCAATACGACAGGGGCATAGTCGATGACGATGAAGAAGCTGTCAGTTATCGAGAAGAAAAAGGAATTCCGATTGATTCAATTACGGATACATATGTTGCGTTAAAGCTTTTCATTGATAATTACAGAAGGGCAGGGGTACCTTTTTATATAAGGTCAGGAAAAAGAATAAAAAAACATAAAACTGAAATCGCAATTTATTTTAAAAAATTGCCTTACAGTCTTTTTGGTAAAAATTCAATTGAAAAAATAGAACAAAATATTATAACGATAACTATTCAGCCGAATGAAGGCATAGCGTTAAAAATAGGAGCAAAATCACCCGGTTTTAAAATGGAAATAGACCCGGTAGAACTTTCTTTCTTTTATAAGTCTTCATTTAAAGGAACGCCGCCTGAAGCATATGAAAGGCTATTATATGATATAATAGAAGGAGACCAGACATTATTTTACAGTACGGACAACATGCTTACGGCTTGGAAACTAATAACGGATATAATAAACGGTTGGAAAAGTTTACCCGCGCCGTCGTTTCCAAATTATGAATCCGGTTCATGGGGACCTAAAGAAGCAGATGATTTAATTAATAAAGACGGAAGAACATGGCATAATGAAATTTAATAAAGATTTATATTACATTTAACATTTATTATTTATTATATCTTAAAGAAATTTTTATAGTTTCTAACAGTGATTTAAGCATAATATATTTAAACTTAAATTTTTTATTTATTTAATGGATAAAATTTTTGTTATACATGAACATCATGCGAGCCATTTACATTGGGATTTAAGATTTGAAGAAAACAGTGCTTTAGTTTCATTTGCATTGCCAAAAGAGCCTCCTATAAAGAAAGGCATAAAACATCTTGCAATAAAAGTTGGAGACCATCCGCTTGCATACGCAAATTTTGAAGGAATAATACCTAAGGGACATTATGGAGCAGGAACCGTCAAAATATGGGACAGAGGAACTTACGATTTATTAATTAAATCATCTGCTTCTTTAGGTCCCCATGAACCGGATTCATAATTTGGAAACGA
>DAHXMB010000194.1:0-8202 GCA_027365695.1 Candidatus Acididesulfobacter sp.
ATTGAAAAATTCGGCTCTCTTAGAAATTTTATAAATTATAAAGGCGCAATACTCACGGATTCAGGCGGCTTTCAAATATTTAGCCTTGCTAAATTCGCAAAAATTAGCGACGGCAGCGCTGAATTTATGTCTCATATTGACGGTGCAATTCATGTTTTTACGCCTGAAAAAGTAGTTAAACTTCAAGAAGTTTTTGATTCTGATATAATAATGCCTCTTGATGTTTTCTCCGGTCCAGAGGCATCAAAAAACAGAGCGGAAAAAGATCTTGATATAACTTTAAAATGGGCTGAAAGATCAATCAACGCAAAAAATAAAGAAAAGAATAATTTAATTTTTTTAATATCTCAAGGCAATTTTTTTGAAGATTTAAGAGAAAAATCTGCAATATATTTATCGGAACTAAATGCCGACGGATATGCGATAGGCGGACTTGCAGTAGGGGAAGACAAAGAAACAATGTATAATATGCTTAATATTTCCGCTTCGAAACTGCCTGAAAATAAACCGAGATATTTAATGGGGGTCGGTACTCCTGAAGATATAATAACAGCAGTAAGTCTTGGCGTTGATATGTTTGACTGTGTTTTACCTACAAGAAACGCAAGAACCGGATTCGTATTTACATCTAAAGGAAATTTAAATATTAAAAATTCTATTCATAAATTTGAAAAACAACCCGTAGACGATGAATGCGGTTGCTATGCCTGTTCAAATTTTTCAAGAGCATATTTAAGACATGCTTTTATGAGCAAAGAAATATTTTCACAGCGACTTTTGACAATACATAACCTTTATTTCTACCAAAATATGATATTGAATATTAGACGATCTATTGATGACGATAATTTTATGGACTATAAAAATAATTTTTTAGAAAAAAGACTTAAATAAACTTTATTTTCATTTATTTTTTCATTTATCCTTTACTTTAATTAAAAATTTAAATAGAATAATAAATTAAAACAAAAAAACAAAACAATTTATAATAACTTAATGTATAAATTGCAGGATTGAACAGGTTTGTTAGACCTGGTAAAAACTAAGCACATCGCAGCATAGTATAATGAAAAATTTAGAATATATCCTATAATTAGACTTGATAAAATATAAGTATATAATCGGCTAATTATTAATTTTCTATTGCATGATTAAAATTGCATGATTAAACAGAATTAAAGTATATTAACATTAACTTAATCAAAAAATAAAAAAAGGGAAAAAAATGAAAATTCTATCTTATGCATTTAATTTATTTGATGCCACAAAGGCTTATGCTGCAGGAGCAGCCGGCGGAGGAAGTTCTTTGCAGTCGGAGATTTGGAGCTTTGCACCGCTTATTGCAATAGTGGTTATTTTTTATCTTCTAGTAATAATGCCTCAGCAAAAAAGAACGAAAGACCATAAAAAAATGATTGATTCTTTAAAGATAGGCGATCAAGTAATAACAAACGGCGGTATATACGGCATGGTATCAGGAATCGCGGATCAGGTATTTACGCTTGAAATAGCCAAAGATGTCAAAATTAAAGTTGCAAAAAATACTATAGCAACCAAAGCATCTTAATCTTTATAAAATAAATTAAATTTTTCTATAGTTTTTATCGCAGAAATCAGGAATAAGGTTTAATGCTGCGATAAAAACTATCAATGACATTTCAATAATATGCCATACTGGATTCCCGCTTTCGCGGGAATGACACTTAACGGGTGAAACTATAAGATGTCTCAAAATTATTTCCGCAAAAGCGGGAAAGTTCCAGAGGAAACTTTATGAGGCTGTAAACCATATAAACGCATGCCGTTTATGGCGAAGCGGTCATCCGGAAAATAAATTTCTATGGAAGAATTAAGGATAAAAATTGATATAATTTTTAATTTAAATTAATATGCTACAATGTCTAATTTTGGCTAATTATCACATTAAAAAAGTTTATTTGATTGCTAATTAACTAAAAAGTTGCCGTAAAGCCCATGAACGGCATGTGTTTACAATTTTTAGGTATGGGGGGTATGCCCATTTGCATTTGTATTGATATTATTTAATGTAAGTTTGTCTAAGCTATCATTATAAAAATTTAATTTATATGATTGCTAATTTACTTTACATCGGTCTTATTTAATTTTGTCTAAACTATCATTAATAAATAATAAATAATAAATAATAATAAAGAGGGTTATTTTCACTATTATGAAACCTGTTAGAACAAGAGTAATTCTTATAACAGTTTTAATTATTATATCTTTATTTTCAATAGTTCCGTCAATTTATCCAGATACGCCTTCATGGTGGAAAGCGGCCATCGGAAACGCCGAAATGCATCTGGGATTAGATCTGCAAGGCGGTCTGTATCTTATTGAAAAGGTTGAGACTAATAAAGCTATTAATGACAAATTATATAAAGATTATTCAGATATTGCCGCTTTCGCCGGTTCAAAAGGTTTTAACAAAAATAACTTGGTTTACAACAAAAATTATTTATTGATTAAAGGTAAACTTTTAAAAAATAATTCGTTTTTAATGAAATTTATTTCCAAACGGCATCCTTCTTTAAAACTTGTCAAAAATAAAATAATATTCAAAAAATCGGCGGTAGCGTTATTTAAGAAAGAAGCTGTCAGCGGCGCTCTAGAAGTTATGCGCAACAGGATAGACCAGTTCGGTTTAATAAATCCTAACATTGCAAGACAGGGTAAAAACACTATTGTTCTTGAACTTCCGGGCGTAAAAAATGTAAAACAAGCCGTTAGCCTGATAGGCAAAACAGCCAGATTAACTTTTCAGCTTGTCAATTATAAACACAGTCTAAAAAAAGCTTACGCCGGTAATATACCTAAAGGTTATGAAATTTTATACCATACTGTTTATAATAAATATACCCATAAAACTATAAAAAAACCTTACTTGATTAATAAAACCGTTTTAATGAGCGGAGCTAATATTTCAAGCGCAAACGTTCAAATAAATCAGTATAACCAGCCGATAGTCTCTATTTCATTTAATTCAAAAGGAACAAAAGAATTTGCTGCCGTTACTACAAAATATACGGGAAAAAGACTTGCTATTATATTAGACGGTAATGTAAATTCTGCCCCTGTTATTGAAGAACCGATTACAGGAGGAAGCGCTACTATTTCGGGAAATTTCACTATGGCAAAAGCCAATGATCTTGCCATTGCTCTTCGTTCAGGCGCCCTTCCCGCTCCGGTTAAAATACTTCAGGACGAGACGATAGGACCAACGCTTGGAGCCGATTCTATACATGACGGCATTGTTGCCGCAATAGTCGGTCTAATTCTTGTTGTGGGGTTTATGGTTTTTTACTATAAATTATCAGGATTGATAGCAGATTTTGCTTTAATAGAAAATATTCTTTTTCTTATGGCTGTACTTGCCCTTTTCGGCGCCACATTAACATTACCCGGTATTGCGGGCATAATCCTCACTATAGGTATGGCGGTAGACGCCAATGTTCTTATATTTGAAAGAATAAGGGAGGAACTTAGGGAAAATAAACCTATTCCTATTGCAATAGAAAACGGCTACAATAAAGCATTTTTTACCATACTTGATTCGCATGTTACCGCATTAATAACAGCCGCCGTTCTTTTTTATTTTGGCTCAGGACCTATTAAAGGATTTGCCATCACTCTTTCGTTAGGTATTATCATAAATTTATTTACTTCATTAGTTGGAACTAAGGTAATTTTTGATATTATCGCAAACAAGAAAAAACTTGAAAAATTAAGCATATAAGGAGCCGATAAAAGTGGAATTTATAAAAAATACACATTTTAATTTTCTTGGAAAAAAGAAAATTGCCTTTGTAATATCTTCCGTGCTTGTTATTCTCGGAATAATTGAAGTCATAATGATGATTATAGGAACTGCCAATATAGGCATAGATTTTACAGGCGGTTTAACAATGCAGCTCTTTTTTAAACATAAAATAAATGTTCCTTCAGTTAGAAAATCATTAATAACAAATGGATTTAAGGATATAAAAATTATAAAATTTAAAAGGAAAAATGAATATATTATTAAAACAAAATTAGTCGGAAGCAACATTACCGCATATGCAAATAAATTGAAATCTATAATAAGAAAATCTTCTCCTAAAAATTCGTTTAAAGTTATAAGCGATGAAATGGTGGGTCCTTCCGTAGGCAGTACTATGACTAAAGACGCTATTATTGCAATAATTATTGCAATAATAGGTATTTTCATATATATAACATGGAGATTTGAATTTAGATTCGGAGCGGCAGCGGCAATAGGTCTTGCACATGACACACTTGCTCTTCTCGGAGTTATATTTATATTTGATAAAGAAATAACGCTTCTTGTTATAACTGCTTTATTGACTGTTGCAGGATATTCTTTAACAGACAAAGTCGTTGTTTTTGATAGAATAAGAGAAAATCTTAAACTTGAAAGCGAACAAAAAAAATCTATCAATTTAAATAATTTAGTCAATAAAAGTATAAATGAAGTTTTAACAAGAACCGTAGTAACTGCGTTAACGGTTGTTCTGGTTGTTTTATCATTATTTTTTCTTGGCGGGTCAGTGCTTCATGACTTTGCGTTTACATTACTATTCGGCATTATAATCGGAACATATTCCTCAATTTTCATTGCAAGTCCTCTTATGGTAATTTTCAATGAAAAATATTACAAATAATAATAATGAAAATGAAAATACAGCCTTACATAATCTAAATAACGACGGTTATAATAATGAATTAATTTTTTCATTGGTTAAGAATAATTTAGAAAAATTTCAGTTAAATAACCCTGCCAAGTCTATTATTTTAAAAAGAATATTTTCTCAGCTTATTTTTGAACCTGCATTTTTAAAACTAATGTTAGACAAAAACGGGGGCGTTGCCGTTAGACCTGAGAATATACCTGAAAATGCAAATGTTTGCCTTAATTCAGAATCAACCAATATTAATATTCTAAATATTACAGCAAAACAAAATAATATTGCAGCCGATATTTTAGATAATTATATTTATAATTATATATTAAATTATATAAATCCTTCATTGAAAAATCTTCATAATCCATTTCTTATGAAAGATATGGATAAAGCGGTAAACCGGATAACCAAAGCATTAGTTAATGACGAAAAAATCTGTGTTTTTGGCGATTATGACGTTGACGGAATTACCGCTACATCTTTTTTAGTTCTTTTTCTTAGAGAAATTAATAAATATATTGTAAAAGTTGACAATAAGGATGACAATGCAGGTAATAATACGCAAAATATAAAAACCGCCATTGATATAAATAATAATGTTAACAATAATATAGACGATAACGCACAAAATATAAATAATGAAGGCAGCATAAATCATAACAATATAGACAACGGCGGAACGATAATATATAAAATTCCCGACAGAATTAAACATGGCTACGGACTCGGCATTGAACCGATAAATGAACTGATAAACGATAATAATGTTATGAGCGGCGGCGGTAAGGGTAAACATGTTTCGTTAATAATAACGGTTGACCTTGGTATCAGCAACTATGAGCCCGTGGTTTATGCAAATTCTAAAAACATAGACGTAATTATATGCGATCATCATGAAATCCCTGAAAAAATTCCGCCTGCCGCTGCGATACTTAATCCTAAGCAAAAAGACGATAAATTCCCTTTTAAATTTTTACCCGGAGTCGGCATTGCGTTTAACCTTGCAATGGCTCTAAGAAAAAAACTTTTTGACGACGGTTTAATAAATTCATACCCAAATTTAAAAGACTTCCTTGACATTGTATGTATCGGCATTGTAGGCGATATTGTGCCTATGTATGATGAAAACAGGCTATTAGTCTCTTATGGACTTAAAAAAATTAATAGCGATCCGAGACCTGGAATAAAAGAATTAAAAAAAATCTGCAATCTTCGTTTTGACAATGTCACCGAATCGGATATAGCCTGGAAAATTGCTCCAAAAATTAATTCATCGGGCAGGGTCGGAAATCCGAATATCGCTATTGAACTGCTAATATCTCAAGATTATGAAGAGGCAAGAACTTTAGCGTTAAAATTAGACGAACTTAACAAAAAAAGAAAAAAATTAGAAACTGAATGTTTTAATAGGGCAACTATAAAAATAAATCAAATTAATAATACTTTGGGCAATTTTAATCCGACGGTTTTTAATCAGATGGTTATTTTGTTTGATGATTCGTGGCATCCCGGGGTTATAGGCATAGCGTCTTCAAGACTATCGGAATATCTAATGAAACCTGTCTTACTGCTATCTGGATTCAAAGAAGATATTTTTATAGGCTCTGCCAGATCATACGGAAATATTGATATTTATTCAATTTTAAAGCAATTTGATAATTTTTTTATAAAATTTGGCGGACATAAGTTAGCATGCGGTCTGAGCATTAAAAAAAGCGAATTGAATAAATTTATTGAAGCCGTCAATAAATTTGGAGAAAGCGATTTGAATAAATTTAAATCAAATAATTCCGATATAAAATTTGATTACGATGAAGAACTATTGATAAGCAATATAAATAATGAACTGATAAATAAGCTCAAACTGATGGCACCATACGGAGTTCTTAATGAACAGCCTAAATTTTGTATAAAAAATCCGTTAATAGACAATATTATAACAAGAAAAGTAAAAAATTCATATAATTCTTATAATAATATAGGTTCCGGGAATACAAAATCTGAACCTGCAAATAAAGTATTAAATAATAATTCAAATTTGAAAAAAATTATAAGTAATGAATATTTTACATGCGATATATTAAATTGCAGCGATAAAAATAAAAAATCAAATAAAGCTATTATTTTTAAAAATATATCTTGCTTCAGAACAGAAGATTTTGATTTTAATAATTTTAACAACAAAATGGTTAATAGCATAATATTTGAATTTTTTAATAATTATATTAAAATATTAGATATTAATTAAACTGATAAACAATTAAATTATTTAATAGCTAAACTAATTAATAGCTAAACTAATTATTAAATAAATTTATAAAATATAAATAATAATTATAAATTTTAAATATTTGTAAAAACTTACAGAAAGTGCAAGTAATGCCTTTAATAATGCCCTTTTCTGAAACAAATTGCAAATATTAAATAAAATATATGTCAAAAACCTTTACGGCAGTCATAATAGATTATAATTATATTAAAATTATTGAAGCGGCTAAAAAGCGTAAGACCTATATAATCAATAACTTCTCGCTTGACAAGCTTAACTCAAACGGTATTAATGCCCGTAATAATGCTAATCCCGAAAATATAGAACAGATTTTAATAACAGAAGAAATAAAAAAAATATTCGGCTTAAGACAGTTTAGTAAAAAAAATGTTTTTACGGCTTTAAGTAATGATTATATTAATACTTATAATTTTTCGCTTCCGGAAATGCCTAAATCTGACCTTTCTAAGGCGATAGAATATGAGGTTAAAAAAAAATCTCCGTTCCCCGTATCGCAAATTGTTTATGATTACATTTATACTTATCAGCCGAACGAAGACGGGAGCTATAATCTTCAAATAACTGCTTATGCCGCCAAAAAAGAATATTCCAAACAATTAGTAAATATATTTACAGGCGCAGAAATTAAACTTAAATCTATAGAATCTAAAACAATCGGTTTATATAATGCAAATTTGTTTATTTACGGAAATAATGCAGGCTTGCATTATTTAATAATAGACATTGATCTTATTTCAATAAAGATAATTATTATATACAAAGATACAATAATTTTTGAAAGAAATATTGAAGAAATCAATATTATTCAAAATACTAAAAATATAAATGAAGCAGGAGAAATTATAAGCGCCGAAATTCAAAAAACCGTTGACTTCTATTATGCCGGAAAATCAATAGAGCCTATTGAAAAAATATATCTTTCCGGAGTTTATTCAAGCAGCGGAATGTTTAAAAATATAATATCACATATAATGAATATGCCCATAGAAACAATGAGCATTATGAAATTATTAAATAATAGCAATGGCGATAATGATAAGAAAACTGTAAAAATAAATGATGATAAAACAAAATCTCTAATTAGACTATCATCAAAACTAAATAAAAAAATTTATAAAAAAAAGCTGCCTGCCAAAAACATCTACAATGCTAATGATATTGCAAATATAGACTCCGATAATCAAATATTATCAAATTCTATTCTATATG